>DAOWFV010000250.1 GCA_030637805.1 Acidobacteriota bacterium
ATCGGGTCAAGGCCCCGCCCTTCCGCGCCGGAATCCCTGCCAAGGCTGAGCGTGCACCGGCGGGGTCGAGAACGGAAAGGCAGGCCTCGGCGTGGAGCAGTTGCACCTCGTCGCCAAGGGCCCCCGGGGCGATACCGGCCAGGAGCTTGCGGACCTCAAACCCGGCAAGGTCGTCGAGGCGCCCGCGCGCCCAGGCCTCCAGATCGGACGAATCCCCACTTCCCAAAGCGAGGTGAAGAAGGTGGCGGGGATCCTCCCGGTCAAAGAGCCCCGCCACCTCAGTGTGGAGCGGATCGAGAGCGAGCGGGCTGATCTCGGCGAGGCGCCACCTGCCGTCGCTCTCGACCACCGGCAGGGCCGCTCGCCGGCGTTCCAGCTCGGCGGGCGAAAGGCCCGATTGCAGGGCGACAAAACCCTCTGGAAGACCATCCGTCGCCAGCGCGAGAATGCGGGCAAGCGGCTCTCGGTCGGATGCAACCGTTGGCCCCCCCGCCTTCTTTCGCGTGGTCTCAAAAACCATGCGCGCGGATTCGGTCAAAGCCTGACGGTCCGCGAGATCAAAGGGGTTGAATCGCCCCTGCCGCTGTTCGACCAGCTGACGAGCCCGCTCGATGGAGACACCGGCCACCGCCAGGTGGCGGGCGAGGTGTTCGGAATCGAATCCCGGCGGGACGGGTGGGTGCCAGCCATCAGGGAACGTGCCGAACGCCGCTGCGCTGCAGCCTTCCCGCTGGGTCCAGCGGGCCACCGACGCCAGGTCCTTCTGCCGAAGGGCCCCAGCCACGATCATCGCCACCGGCCCACCGAGAACCGGCACCGGCGCCGTGTCCCCTCCTTCGATGCCGGCCAGCCACGACCAGGCCGGCCGGCGACGACGACGGATGCCAGACCACAATGCAGCGGCGAAGCGCTGCGCGAGGTCGAGAATCGGAACCGACCAGTAGCTCGCCTCGCCCTCCTCGGGGAACGGGGGCAAATCCCACCGAATGGCCCACAGGTTTCTCGCCGTGGCCAAGTCGAGTGGCCGCGGCAGCTCGCGGAGCTGCCGGGAAACGGCCGCTTCGAGAAAGAAGCCGGGTTCGTCCCGTCCGGCGCCGATCATTTCCTCGGGGAGTCCAACGGCCTCGGCAATCCCCGACAGTACCGCGGTCCTGGTTGTCTCCGCAGCGGCCTCGCCTCCGCCGAGCCGGGCGGAGACTCTTGAAAGCGATACCGGGAATCGCGGTAGGATCGCCTGGAGTCCGTCCTCCGTGCGTACCGCCCTGGCCCTCCGCACGGCGGCACGCCCCGGCCACAGGTCGAACTCCGCGAGAATCGAGGCGGCCGCGGTGAGCTGCACCGCGAGGCGAAAACGATCGCGGCGTGAGAGCGACGCCATGGCGACAGGATCACCGGCCACGGAAATCTCGACCGACGCACCTCTCACGACCGGCACGGGCACCGCTGGATGATCGACCAACAGGGCAGCGGGCGTGGGGAGCCTCATCGGCTGCCCCGTTCCCGGTTCTCAAGCAACCGATCCCACATCTCCCAGAATCCCGGAAACGATTTCGCAACGCAGTTCGGGTCGTCCAACTCGAGGGGACCCGCAGCCAGCGCCGCTACCGCCATCGCCATAGCGATTCGGTGGTCCCCCGCCGCGGTTACCGGGCGTGGGGCGTCGGTTTTGCGGTGCATCGGAGCATCGACCACCAGAGATGACCCGTCCTCCCTCACCTGTGCACCGAGACGTTGCAGGTTGTCGACCATCACCGCGAGCCGGTTGCTCTCCTTGTGCTGCAGGTGTTCGAGACCGCTGAATCGAGATCCGGCGGGACCCGCCGCGCCGATCACGACGACGGCCGGAAAGAGGTCCGGGCTGTCGCCGAGATCGGCGACCACGGGAGCCCGGGCGGGGCCGAAGACCGTCAGGCGATCGGCCTTTTCCTCGATCTCGATCCCGGCGCGCGATAGGACGCCCAGCACCGCGCGGTCCGCCTGTCTACTTCTCAGATCGAGCGGGCCCAGGTCCACCGACCCACCCGCCACCCCGACTGCCGCCACGACGAAGGCGGCTGCCGACCAGTCGCCCTCCACCGGGAAACGGCTCGCACGGAGGGGTACCGGTGCAACCCGCCACCGGCGACGGTCGTCACTGGAAGTCACCTCGCCGCCGAACGCTCGCAGCACATCTTCGGTGAGATCGAGGTAGGGGGCCGAGGGAAGCGGTCCCTCGACCTCCAGGGCGAGGCCGCGGCGCATCAAGGGTGCGGCCATCAACAACGAGGAAACAAATTGGGAGGACACCTCGGGGCGCACTGTCACCGCACCCCCTTCGAGGGTCCGGCCCTCCACAGCTACCGGCAGACATCCGTTCTCCGAGTGCAGCTCCGCACCGAGCTCCTCGAGGGGGTGGAGAAGCTGGCGCAAGGGACGCTCCCGCAGGCGTGGGCTGCCGTCGATCGTGCAACTCCCCGGACTGGCGGCGAGGAGTCCTAGAATCAGGCGGGCCCCGGTTCCCGAGTCGCCGAGGTCGAGCCGCACCGACCCCGGGGGCGTGGTCCGCTCTCCGACCTCGATGTCCTCGTGCCACTCGACCCGCCACCCCGCCTCGGCGAGGGCTGCGGCGAGAATTCGTGTGTCGCCGCAGTCCAGCGGTGACACCACCGTCCCACCGCCAGCCGCCGCAGCCGCCACCAACGCCCGATTGGTCAGGCTCTTTGAGGCGGGCAGGTCCACGGTTGAGCGTAGATCCGATCGGGGACCCGGGAGCAGGCCGGAAATCATGCCTCGGTCCGCGGCACGGCGGGTTTCAACGTGGAATCGACGTGCCCCCAGTCACCGCCCGATTCCACCAGCACGCAACATCGAGTCTCGAGCCAGGCTGGGATTATCAGTGCCAGGCGATCGCCGTCGCGGCACTCCCAGGCCGTGTGGAAGTGGCCCCAAAAAACCACATCCACACCCTCGGACCAGGCCTCCTCTGCGCAGAGCCGAAGATCCTCGACGGGCTTGGTGTAACGGAACTTGCGGTTGGTCGTGGCGAGGTGGGCCTCCATCCGCCGTACGATCGTTACCGCCAGCGAGCGGGGCAGGAGGCGGGCCCAGAGGCGCGCAATTCTGGACTTGGAGACGGTCGACCAGAAGCGATACTGAAGATCGCGCCGATTCACGAGATCACCGTGCACGAGACGATATCTCCTCGGCCCTGCCGAGAACCCGTAGCGACGGCCAGACCAGTCGAGCTCTTCATCCAGCTCCGCCTCGTCGAGAAAGAAGTCGCGGTTGCCCTCCACGACGACGACCCGAACACCCTGGAGGCGGGCCTCCCGCCAGGCAGCCATCACCTGGCGAACGCCAGAGGTCCAGAACTTCGACATCCCGATGAGGTACTGGAAGGCGTCGCCGAGATAGAGGATCTCCCCCACCCCGTCGGCGACCGCCCGGCCGATCAGCGCAGTCATCTCGCCCGCGTCCCCGGGGCGCTGGCCGACGTGCGCGTCGGCGATGATCAGCCGCTTCATGGCGGTCATGGTAACGCACAAAGAGGGGGACGGGCCTCGGCCCGTCCCCCAAAGTCAGATTCTTGAGCTGCGATCAGCCGTTGTTCCGCGCGAACTCCTCCATGAACTCGGCCAGCACCTCCACACCCTCCGGCGGCATGGCGTTGTAAATCGACGCGCGGCAGCCGCCAACGGAGCGGTGGCCTTTGAGGCCGACCATGCCCGCAGCCTTTGCCTCAGCAACGAACTTTGCCTCCAACTCCTCACTCGGCAGGCGGAAAACCACATTCATGTAAGAGCGGCTGTCGGCATCCACGGGGCAGTTGTAAAACTTCGGATGCGCTGCCATTACCCCATAGAGCCGATCGCCCTTGGCTCGATTGCGTCTCTCCATCGCCTCCAACCCGCCCTGGTCCTTCACCCATTGGAGCACGTTACGCACCATGTAGATCGAAAAGGACGGGGGTGTGTTGTAGAGCGAATTCTTCTCCGAGTAGGTCGTGTACGAGAGCATCGTGGGCAGGTTCCCGTTCGCGTGCGCGAGCCACGACTTGCGCAGGATCACGATGGTGACGCCTGCGGGGCCGATGTTCTTTTGGGCCCCCGCATAGATGAGATGAAATCGATTGGCGTCGAAGGGCCGCCAGAGGAAATCCGACGACATATCGGCCACCAGTGGCACCGTCCCGGTATCCGGGAAGGAGTGGAACTGGGTGCCCTTGATCGTGTTGTTGCTGGTGATGTGAACGTACGCTGCGTTCGGGTCGAGGTCGTACCCCGAAACTGGCGGGATACGGGTGAAGCCGTCGTTCTCGCTCGACGCTGCCACGCGACCCGAGGCGACGATATTCGCCTCCTTGAGTGCCTTCTGCGACCAGGTGCCGGTGTTCACGTAGTCCGCAGATCCGCCGGCGGGAATGAAGTTCATTGCCAGCATCGCAAACTGGAGCGAGGCGCCGCCCTGGAGGAAGAGGACCTGGTGGTCGTCGTCGAGGTCAAGGAGCTCGGTCAGGAGTCCGATGGCTCCTTGGTGGACCGCGTCATACTCGGGCGAGCGGTGCGAGGTCTCCATTACCGACATTCCGGTGCCTTCCCAGTCGGGGATCTCGGCCTTGGCCCGCTCCAGAGCGGGCGCTGGCAGAGTGGCGGGTCCGGCGTAGAAGTTCCAGGTATGAGTCATCGTGCCCTCCTAAGCTAGTCCGGTTTTCTCACCGGCTAGGCGGTCTGTTGGTCGAAGTCCTCGAGAATTCTGACCACAACGTCGCCGATACGCAACATGTTTTCCCTGCTCGAGGCGCCGAGGTGCGGCGTCATGAGGACGTTCGGGGCGTCGTAGAGCGGGCAGGAGGCATCCGGTGGATCAGAGTACCAGACGTCGGTGGCGTACGCCCGCACCCTCTCCGACTTCAGGGCCTCGACCATGTCCTCTTCGTTCACGCAGCCGCCGCGAGCAGTGTTGATGATCACCACCCCGTCCTTCATCTGCGCCATGGTTTCGGTGTTGATCATGCCCCTGGTCTGATCGGTGAGCGGGACGTGCAGGGACAGGTAATCAGCCTGCGCGAAGAGCTCTTCCAAACTCACCAGGTCGACGCACTCGTGGCTCTTGAGCAGAGGATCGTAGGCGATGACCCGCATCCCGAAGGCGATCGCCCGCCGGGCGAGCTCCGTCCCGATGTTACCGGCGCCGATAAGACCGAGGGTCTTGCCCATGAGCTCGGTGCGTTTGAGCTGTTTCTTCAGCCACTCCCGCTCCTTCATGCCCATGTGTCCTTCGACCAACCGGGTCGGCACGGCGATCATCAGTGCGAAGGCAAGCTCCGCGACCGCCACCGCCGAGGCCTCGGCCGTGTTGAAGACCTGGATTCCCTTGGACCGGGCATAGTCGACATCGATATTGTCGAGCCCGACGCCGCCGCGAATGATGAGGCGCAGCTTCTTCGCCTGGTCGATGTAGTCACGGGTGCACTTCGTCTTCGAACGGACGAGAACGACGTCCACATCGGCTACCTGTTCCTTGTCATCGGTGATCTCCCCGAAGGCCTCGAGCTTCGCGGGCAAGGACGGATCGAACGCGTCGGAAATGAGTATCTTCATGGTTCCTCCTCGTGGTTTGTCATCTCAGGTCTCAGGCCACACAGGTCTCAGGTCTCACAGGTCTCAAAGGTTTCAGTCGGTTAAGGGTCGTACGATCAGGCCGGAGCGGAGCTTGGGCTCGAACCAGGTGGACTTGGGCGGCATCACCAAGCCGGCGTCGGCCACCGCGAAGAGCTGTTGGATCGAGGTCGGGAAAAGCGCGAATGCCACCGACCAATCCCCCGAGTCAACCTTACGTTCGAGCTCGCCGAGACCGCGGATTCCGCCCACGAAATCGATGCGTTCATCGCTGCGCGGGTCGCCGATGCCCAGGATCGGCGCCAGCAGGTTGTCCTGCAGAATCGCGACATCGAGGCTCTTCACCGGATCGTCGGAGGGATAGCTCCCAACCTTTGCCTCGAGCCGGTACCATCTCCCGCCGAGGTACATGCCGAAGCTCTTCCCCGAAGGTGGACGCCCCTCGTCGACGGGTTCGATCTCGAAACGCTTGCCGGCCCGATCGAGGAAGGTGGTGGCGTCCATACCATTGAGGTCCCGCACCACCCGGTTGTAGTCCATGATCATCATTTGATCGTCGGGGAAGATCACCGAGAGAAAGAAGTTGTATGGCTCCTCTCCGGTGTGGGCCGGGTTGGCGTCGCGGCGCAGCGCACGGATCCGGGCTCCTGCCGCCGAACGGTGATGGCCGTCCGCGACATAGAGCTCCGGGACCTTGCGAAAGGCCGCCGTGAGAGTGTCGCGATCACCGGCATCATCCACCACCCACAGAACGTGCTGGATGCCGTCGGGCGCGTTGAAATCGTAGACCGGGTCCCCTTCTGTCAGCCGCGCGATGAGGGCGTCGATCTCGGGGCGTGCACGGTAGGTCAGAAAGACCGGACCGGTATTGGCGTTGAGCGCGTCGACGTGGCGGGTGCGGTCGTCTTCTTTCAACCGGCGGGTGTGCTCGTGCTTCTTGATCAGGTCGGCCTCGTACTCGTCAACGCTCGCTCCGGCAACCAAGCCGGTCTGCACATGGTCGCCCATGCGTTGGCGATAGAGGTAAACCGCCGCGATTTCCTCCCGCAACAGGACCCGGTCGTCGATTAATCGCCGCAGGTTCTCCGCCCCCTTGGCATAGACCTCGGGCGCGTAGAGATCTGTGCCCGGTTCGAGGTCGATCTCAGGCTTGACGACGTGCAAAAAGGAGAGCGGGTCGTCGCCGGCCATCTCACGTGCCTCGGCGCTGGAGAGCACGTCGTACGGCGGGCTCGCCACCCGGGCGCAGACATCCGTTCGCGGACGCCATGCG
>DAOWFV010000060.1 GCA_030637805.1 Acidobacteriota bacterium
CGCCGAGTTCATCGAGAAGGTCTACATCGTCGCCATCGCGGTCATCATCGGTCTGATGATCCTGCACTGGGTCATCGACCTCTGGCGCCACCTCCGCGACGTCATGGCCAAGCGGCCGCAGGTGCGGCGCATGCGTACCGACGAGGTGTGGCAGCACACCTTCCTCATGGTCAGCTTCATCGTCCTGGTGATCTCCGGCTTTTCCCTGCGTTACGACCAGGGATTCATGGCCCGCTTTTTCTTCGGCTGGGAGGGCGGCTTCGAGCTCCGGGGGCAAATCCACCGAGGAGCCGCCGTTTTCTTCATCATCACAGTCATCTGGCACGCCATCTTCCTCACCACCGCCCGCGGGCGGAAGTTCATCGCGGACATGATGCCGACCACACGCGACTTCCAATTCTTCGGCCACCGAATCCTCCACAACCTCGGTCTGCGGCCACGTTGGGAGTGCGTCCAGCGCTTCAACTACGTCGAGAAAGCCGAGTACTGGGCGCTGGCGTGGGGCACCGGGCTGATGGTCGTCACCGGGCTCATGCTGTGGTTCGACAACTGGTTCATCGGCTTCCTGCCCAAGGGCTTCCTCGACGTGGCGCTGGTGATCCATTTCTGGGAAGCCTGGCTGGCTTCGCTGGCGATCCTCGTCTGGCACATGTATTCGGTGGTCTTCCACCCCCACGTCTACCCCATGAACCCGAGCTGGATCACCGGCACCATGCCGGAGGAGATGTATGAGCACGAGCACCCCGGACACCTCGAAGAGGCACGCCGGGATACCGAAGAGGCCCTCGAACGTCAGATCGAGCGCGTGCGCCGGCGCCGGGGAGCTGCGCCGGACGACCAGTCTTCATCCCCCTTGGACGAGAAGTCCGGCGAGCACTTCGACCCGGGCGAGCCTCTGAAAGAAGATGAGCACTTCGACCCCGGGGATCCGACCAAGTAGATCCGGGATCGTTCGACAGTGATCACGGCCCCGCCGCACGGCGGGGCTTCTTTTCGTCACGGAAAAGTGATTCGACATGGATTAATTCTCAATTCTTAACTCTCAATTTTGAAGTGCCATTTCGTTCCGGGAAAAATTGAGAATTGAGAATTCAAAATTTAGAATTCAATAATCGGGTAAACTGGCCCGCGGGAGAGTGCTATGGCCGTTGACCCAAAGCTGTTGGAGATTCTGGTGTGCCCGGTGGACAAGAGCCCGCTCGAGGTTGTCGAGCTGCCGGAGGCTGTGCGCAACCGCCTGGTGGAGAAGTACCGCGAGCAGTTCAAGGACGAGGAGCCGGTCGTGGAGATCGGCCTCGCGTCGCCCGCGGGAAGGGTCTACCCGGTTGTTTCCGGAATTCCGGTGATGCTGGTGGACGAGGCGCTGTCCCGCGAGGAGATCGAGGGCTGAGCCGTCTCGAGGCTCTTGCCGCCGGGGCGCTCCTCCTCGGGTTGGTAGCTGTCCCGTTCCTCGCCCTACCCCAAATCGTCGTCTATCGAGCCTCACACCCGGCCGTCGCCGGCTGTCTGCTGGCGGTGTTTGGGGTAACCTTGGCAGGATTGTTCGAGTACAGCTGGGGTGACGCGGAGGTGTGGATTCTCACCCTGATGTGTATTGCATCGCCATTCGCGCTCATCCCGGCTGAGCAGAGCATCCATGAATGATCGTGTGTACTCCGTCGCGGCGCTGATCGCCGAGGTCAACACCCTGCTCGAACAGGGTTTTTCGGGAGTGCGGGTGGAAGGTGAGGTGACCAACGCCAGCACCTCCGGCCGCGGACACCTCTACTTCACCCTCAAGGACGATGCCGCTGCACTCGACTGCGTAATGTGGGCGGTCCGCGCGCGCCGGCTCAAGTTCCGGGTGGAGGACGGTCTCGCGGTCCTCGCGCTCGGTTCGCTCACGATCTACCCTCAGCGCGGCCGCTTCCAGCTGGTGGTGGAGGATCTGCAACCGCAGGGAGTGGGCGCCCTGCAGCTCGCCTTCGAGCAGCTCAAGAAGAAGTTGGAGGCCGAAGGTCTCTTCGCCCCCGAACGCAAGAGGCCGCTGCCGGCCCTTCCCAATCGCGTCGGCATCGTCACCTCGGCAACCGGCGCCGCGCTGTCCGACATGCTGAAGGTGCTGCGCCGATTTCCCCACCTCGAGGTCGTCGTGGCTCCCACCAGGGTGCAGGGCGACGGAGCGGCGGAGGAGATCGCCGCCACGCTCGACCTCCTCGGAAACTCGGGGCGGGCCAAGGTGATCATCGTGGGGCGCGGCGGCGGCAGCCTCGAGGACCTGTGGGCCTTCAACGAGGAGGCGGTAGCGCGCGCCATCGCCGCCAGCCCGGTGCCGGTGATCTCCGGCGTCGGCCACGAGGTGGACTTCACCATCGCCGACTTCGTCGCCGATCTGCGCGCCACCACCCCCACCCAGGCCGCGGAGCTGGTGGTGGCCCGCCTCGAGGACCAGACGCGCCGGGTGGAGGATGCCCGTGCGCTGCTGGTGCGCGACCTTCGTCGACAGGTCCAGCTCGCCCGCGCCCACCTCACCGGCCTCGAGGGATCCTCGGGTCTGGCACGCGTTCCGCAACGCATCCGCCTGGAGCGTGAACGGTTCCTCCGCGCCATGCGGTTGGGTCCGGCTCTGCGACGGGTGGTGGAGGGCTCGCGATCCCGCCTCGATCTGGCAGCCGGAGCTTTGCGGCGTCTGCCGGCAAGGGTGGCTGCTGGCGGACACCGTCGGTTGCTGGCGAGCAGACGTCAGCAGCTGATGCAGCTGGTGAGTGCGCAGGTGAGCCGCCTACGGATCCGCACCGAGGCCGGAGAGCGGGCGTTGAACCACCTCGGGCCGAGCAAGGTTCTCCAGCGCGGCTACTCCATCACCACCCTCGAGGGCTCGACCACTCCTCTCAAAGACGCCTCCCCGATACGCAGCGGGCAACATCTGGTCACCCGCCTCGCCCGTGGCGAGCTGCGCTCGCTGGTGCGAGCAGCCACCAAGAGGCCCGCTGCCGCCCAACCAGCCACCGGTCGCCAGCCTTCCCTGTTCGACGACGATCCCGATTCGGGCCCGACGCCCGAGGAATGACGGAGCAACCCATGAACGAAACTACCAAGAACGACGAACGATTCGAGGACCAGCTTGGGCGATTGGAGGAGATCGTCGCGCGGCTCGAAGACGAGTCGGTGGGATTGGAGGAGGCCCTCGAGCTCTTCGAGGGTGGGATGGAGCTGGCGCGTCGGTGTCGAGACCGCCTCGAGGAGGTCGAGCAGCGGGTGTCACAGCTGCTCGAGATCGAAGACGGTGATGCCGATGAGGAAGCCGAGCCCCCCGAGGAGGAGCCGTCGTGAATCTCGACAGGCTCCTCGCTGAGGAGCGGGCGGCGGTCGAGGCCGCCCTCGGTCGTCTCCTCCCGGCGGAAGGCGCCTGGCCCGAACGCCTCCACCGGGCGATGGCCTTCGCAGTCTTCGCCGGCGGCAAGAGAGTCCGACCGGTGCTCGCCCGTCTCGCCCACTCGGCTGCGGGGGGCGACCCCGACGTCATCACCGAGGCCGCCTGCGGGTTGGAGCTGATCCACACCTACTCGCTGGTGCACGACGACCTGCCGGCCCTCGACGACGACGTGCTCCGCCGCGGCCGGCCGACCGTTCATGTCGCCTTTGACGAGGCCACCGCGATCCTCTGCGGCGATGCGCTGCTCACCGAGGGCCTGCTCCTGCTGGCTCGCCACCCCGAGGGCGAAGCCTGGGCCGAGCGCCGCGCCGAAGCGACAGCCCTGGTCGCAGAAGCGATCTCGGCGCGGGGCATGGTCGGCGGCCAGATGGAGGACCTCGAGGCCACGGGCCAGGTGGAGGGAGGCGCCGTGGATCCGGAGACCCGCCTCGAGCGCATCCACCGCCACAAGACCGGCTGCCTGCTGCGGGCTTCGGTCGAGCTCGGCGCAGTTCTCGCCGGCGTGAGCGACGCCGTCCGTGGCCGCTTCGCCGCCTTCGGCGAGGACCTCGGGCTCGCCTTCCAGGTGGCGGACGACATCCTCGATGTCACGGCCAGTGCCGAGGACCTCGGCAAGTCGCCGGGCAAGGACGCCGCGGCGGGCAAGCTCACCTTTGTCACGCTCTACGGCCTGGATAGCACTCGGCGGCGTCTTGAAGAGCTCGAGGAGGAGCTGGTGGATGGAGCGCGCGGGATCGAGGGTCCGGACGGCGCTCTCGCCGCCTTCGCCCGCTTCGTCGTCCACCGTCGGTATTAGCCCGCATTTCTCACCACCTCTCTACTGCGGGCCGCGCATGGCATTGATCTGTCGTGCTTGTCGCAACTGGTGCTCCTCAACATAGCGCAACTATGCCTGCGTCGCCCAAGTCGCGACAAACCCAACATCTCAACGCCCTTCACGACCCTCGTCACGAGACGTGGTGAGAAGTGCGGGCTAGTACACCCCGCCACAATTGGGATGGTATTCGGTCGCCGGTGCATCCTTCCTGCCTGTGCTTCACTTCCTCTACATACGAAAGGGTATTTATCGGTCGCGAAGCACAGGCAGGAAGGCGCCTCGGCACCCTCGATACTACACCCCAATTATGGCGGGGTACACTAGC
>DAOWFV010000195.1 GCA_030637805.1 Acidobacteriota bacterium
CGATGGAAGAGACAGCGAGGACTGTCCGTGGTCGAAGCCGCGGCGGTGCTGGTGATGATCGCGATGCTCGCGGCGGCGATCTTGCCCGGTCTCGGAGAGGCCCGCGGGGCGGCCGCTCTGCGCATGGTGGCGGGACAGCTCCGTGGGCTCATGTTCCGCTGCCGGGTTCACGCGGTAATGAAGGGGAGGGCGAGCGCCGTGGTCTTCGAACGTCGCCCGGACGATTCGTGGCGATGCTACATCGTCGAGGACGGTGACGGCGATGGTATCCGGCGGGATGACATTACCGCCCTCCGCGATCCCGTGGTGGGAGAGGTGTTTCACTTCGAGGCCGGAGATGCCGGTCTCGGTATCCTCAGCGGTGAATTCGTGCCCGACCCCTCTGGCCGCGGTCGCCTTCGCGGCGACCTCGATGATCCCGTTCGTGCCGGGCGTGGTGACATCATCACCTTCACCCCGAGGGGCACGGCAACGCCGAGCTCGGTCTACCTCACCGATCACCGCTCGCGCATGCGAGTGCTGCGGATTTATGGATCAACGGGCAGGGTGATCTGCCGGGTCTGGCGTTCGGGTTGGGCCGACTGGCGTGAGTCAGGGATGTGAGCCCAGGGGGAATTAGGAATCAGGAATTAGGAATTTCGGATCGCCGATTTCAGGTGCGTGTCGTTGGAATGAAGGCGCACCGTCAGAGAAGGGCAAGAAGGCGATGAGAGTCCGGTTCCCGTTCCTCTCAGCGGGCTTCGGCTCGCACCTCATCCACTACCGCCTCCCCGCCCCGAACCTCCACAGCGCCGAGGAGGACCGAGCGGATGACCCTGGTACCGCGGCCTACCGTCGCACCTTCGGCTACGACCGAGTTCTCGACCACCGCGCCGGCATCGACGCCGGCGTTCTTGCCGATGTAAGAGGTTGCGAGAGAGGCACCCGGATCCACCCTCGCCGAAGGGCTGACCACGGTTCTGCCTGCGAGGCGTTGTATGACGACCTCGAGGTAGCCCGCGGGGGTGCCCACCTCGCGCCAGTGGCCGGGGACAACAACCCCGCCCAGGCGCCGAGCCTCCCGCGCCGGCCCCCACAGGAGATCGGGGATTTCGCCGGGAGTCGCCGGCAAGTCATCGAGGGCGGTTCGGGAAACGGCCATCACGCCGGGATAGAGGAAGGGCGCCTCTTCCGCCGCGGGTGGGCCCGGAGACAGGATCCGTTCGACCCGACCGCCGGCGTCGAGTAGAACCCGGGACCATCGGCGGGGGTCGAGGTGAGGAAGCAGCGCGAGGGTCACCAGATCGTCCCCTCGATGATGGTGTGCGACGAGAGAGTCGAGCCGCAGCCCGAGAGCTCCGTCGCCGTTGAGCACCAGCACGGATCCGTCCTCGCCCAGAAGCCCGCGGTCCCGTGCCAAAGCCAGGCCACCGGCGGTACCCATCAACTGACTCTCAGGGGAGAGTGTGATTTCGACTTCGGGGAGATCGACCTCCTCCACCGCAGCGGCCATCCGCTCCGCGAGGTGCCAGGTGTTGACCACCACTCTCTGAACCCCGGTCTCCGCCGCGAGGCGCAGAGCTGAGGCGATCACCGGACCCTCGGGCAAGGGCAGGGCTGGCTTGGGAATGACATTCGAAAGGGGTTGCATGCGTTCACCCCGCCCCGCGGCAAGCACCAGAGCCACCCGGAAGGCCGGGCTTTTCATTTTGGGAATACCATGTCTGCGGGAAGGTGGTCCTCCGGGTGGCGCTGGCGGTGCACCTGCCAGAGGCTCAAATAAGAACCGCGAACCGCCCGCTCGGGATCAAGTCCGATGGCGCTGGCGGTGGCCTCGATCTCCTCCGGCGGCCCTTCCACCTCGACGAAGTCGCCCATGGGTGTGTGGTCGAGAACTATGATAATGCGACCGATTCGCCAGGTTTCGCGGTCCTTCTCGTAGCGAACCACGGTGGAGAACCCGAGGTCTTCGAGGATTGTCTGCAGTCGCTCCACATCCTCGACCTCGACCTCATTCTCCTGGCGGACCTTGATGGTCCCCCGATAGCTCACCGGCCCCTTGAGGGTGAACAGGTGGCGATCTCCGTACCGACGCAGCCGCAGGGCGCGTCCGCTGGTCTGGAGGCGATCATCTTCAGTGTCGAGAAGCACGTTCACTTCCCGAGCCATGTGGTGGACCTTTTCGGCCTTCAAGCCGCGGAGGGCGGCTCGCACCGGCTCCAGCCCGGGCACCGGGATCTTGAGCTCGGTCTCGAGTGGGGGGTGGCCCATGTGGAGAGCTTACCCAGTCTCCGCCGGCACGCCAAGTAGGTTCTCCGCGGGGTGCTCACCCTGCTCGGGGAGGGCGCTCCGAAAGCGTGTACCATGATCCCGTGGGACACGTCGTCTGGGGAACCGCGGGGCACATCGACCATGGCAAGACCACTCTGGTCAAAGCCCTCACCGGCACTGATTGCGATCGCCTGCCCGAGGAGCGGGAGCGCGGGATCACCATCGATCTCGGCTTTGCCCAGCTCACGGAGGAGGACCTCCAGCTCCACTTCGTCGACGTGCCGGGGCACGAGCGATTGGTCCACACCATGATCGCCGGGGCGTCGGGAATCGATCTCGCCTTGCTGGTGGTGGCGGCGGACGAGGGGGTGATGCCTCAAACCCGCGAGCACCTCGAGGTGATCCGTCTCATGGGGGTGCCTGGGGGAGCGGTAGCTCTGACCAAGTTGGATCTGGTGGACGAGGACCTGGCCGACCTCGCCGTGGAGGAGATTCGAGATTTCCTCCAGCCGACCCCCTTCGCCGGCGCGCCGGTGATCGCGGTGTCGGCGCAGACCGGCGCCGGCCTCGGCGAGCTTCGGCGGGTGCTCTTCGAGCAAGCTCGCCAGGTGCGGCCACGCCAGATAGAGGGGCGTCCCTTCCGGGAACCGGTGGATCGTGTCTTCAGCCTCACCGGTGCAGGAACGGTCGTCACGGGCACCTCTTTATGGGGTGCTCTCGAGGTAGGGTCCGAGGTTGTCGTCCACCCGCGCGGCACCACAGCGAGGGTGCGCAGGCTTCACGTGCACGGGGTCGAGCGCCAGCGGGTGGAGGCCGGCGAGCGCGTTGCTCTCAACCTCGCCAATATCCCTCGCGAGAACCTCCGCAGGGGAGATCAGATCCTGACCGCGGGTCCTTGGGAGACCACGCGTCTGGTGACAGTGAAACTCGAACTTCTCGACAGCGCTCCCGGGCCTCTGAACGAGGGAGACGAGGTCGAGGTTCATGCCCTGGCCGCGCGAGTGCCGGCGCGGGTCGTTCGTCTCGCCAAACGGCCGTTGAGTCCCGGGGACCGCGCCACCGCCCAACTCTCCCTGAGAGAGCCGATGCTGCTCTTCCCTGGCGACCGCCTGGTGCTGCGCCGGCCTGCCCCGGTGAACACCTTTGCCGGCGGCCAGGTGCTGGACGCCCGGCTCCCGCGTTGGCGGCGGCGCGACAGCGCTGATCTCGACCGGTTACCGGAGGTGCACCGGAGCGGCTGGCCGGAGCTTCTTCTGAGCTGGGTGGAGAGGGCGGGCCTGGATGCGATGACCCTGCCCGCGATCGAGGGCCGCCTCGGCGTTCTCCCCGCGACCGTGGAAGCCCCCCTCGGACGACTCCTCGAAAAGGGCGCGATCGTCGCTCTGCCCACCCAACCACGTCGTCTGGTGTCCTCCGCCCGGCTCGAGAGACTCGCCCAAGAGGCAGCGGAAGAGCTCAAGAGGCGGCTGGCGAGCGAGGAAGTGTCGGCGGGAATCCCCACTCGGGACTTCGCTGCAGGTCTGCTCCCGCGCCGTGCCCAGCCGCTCGTCGATGTTTATCTCGAGGAGCTTCGTGGCCGTGGCGTGCTCGAGCTCACCGAGGGACGGGTGGTGCCGGCCGGAAGCGATCGCCACATGACCGCAGCCGGAGAAGAGCTGGCTCGCAGAGTCGAGACGCTGTACCGCGAAGAGGGCTTCACTGCGCCGTCACCCGGCGAGGCGGCACAGCGGCTCCAGGCCAAGCCCGTTACCGTCGAGGGCATCTGCCGCTTTCTCGTCCAACGTCGTCGCCTGGTCCGACTGGACGGGAAGTACCTGATCCACCATGCGGTGCTTGACGAGATCGTACGGCGGGTGCGCGAGTGGGAGGTTGATGATTTTGCTGTGGGTGATTTCAAGGAGCGCTTCGGGCTCACCCGCAAGCTCGCCATTCCCATTCTCGAGTGGTTGGACTCCGAGCGCGTCACGGTACGCCAGGGAGATCGCCGCAAGATCCTGCGGCGCAAGGGTTGACCCACCGCCCAAGACCGAGGTTTGCCACTTAGGCCCGCTTATCTCACCGGGTTTCGTAGCGAGGGCGGCGAGGCGCAAACACCGCGGGACGCCGCAATTCGCCGTCCGCAGTAGACACCCGGTGAGATAGGCGGGCTAGAAAGTGAAGCGGTGGAGCTACTCGGGGGTGTAGTCTCTGTCGCGGGCGACCCGAAAATTGGTCGAGTCGAGACTGGAGAGCTTCATCCGCACCCTGGCCGAGTACACCACCCATGAAGCCTGAGCGACGCCGTCGATAGTGGCGGGCTGGACTCTCCAGCTGGCCAGGTAGGCCGACAACCAAGGATTGAGACCGTCGAGGAGTTCGAGCGGTACATAGCGGTCACAATGACCCGTTTCTGTGATGTGGACCAGAGCCCGCAGGTGGACCTCCTCCTCTCGGCCCGGAGCGTGGACTCGGATGCGGCGCGGGGAGGCGAGAACACTGAGCTCCGCTTGAGGAATGGCTGGAAGCTCGCGCAGATTTCCAGGCGGCGTCATGGCAACTGGTGTGTTCGGCTCGGGGGGAGATGCCGGCTCGGGCAATTCGAGGAGTTGGTCCAGTAATTCGCTCTCCTTCACCTTGCCCTGCATGACAATATCGAGCACGACCCACGAGGGCTTCGGGACATCATCGGCGCGAGCGGCGTCAAAGCGGCTTCCGGTGAGCTCCTCCACCAGGGGGGAGGTGAGACCCGGGAAGGGCAGCTCAAGAGGTACCGTACCGAGGCACTCCCCCTTGACGTCCACATATGCGGCCACGGTCGCTATTCCGCTCACCTCGACCTTGCGCGGGGGGACTGACTGGAGCACTTTTGGCGGCTGGTCCACGGGTGCGGCGAATGGGTTGACAGACTCTAACTCCACCATCGGCACCGGGAGTGGAATCTCTACTTGCAACCTCTCCTGCCAGGCCCTCGTCGCGGAACCCTGCGCCGCGGCAACTCCGCTCGCCAGCAGAAGAACGATGACTACTTCGCCCACTCTTCTCACGGATGCATCGTACCACGTGTGAGGGTGAGCGACCCTCGCCCGCATATCTCACCGGGTTTCGTTGCGAGGGCGGCGAAGTGCCGTGCTCAGTGGCGTTTTCGACCAAGAGGTCCGGCGGGAGCCCCCAGTGCCGTCCGCCGATGGGGCTCGTGAGGCAAGGTCAAGGCGCGAGGAGGAAGTCGATGCCCGCGCATCGTCGACGACGAGCAACGAAGAGATTGGCCACGACCCCCATCGGCCCGAAGGGTTGCGGCGCCATGGCCTCGCCTTCGTCGTTGCCGCTCCTCGGCGATGGAGGACATCGCTGTCGTCGCGGCGCCTAGAATCCGGACCCATGCCGCTCGCAACGGACGACGCTGGGGGCTCCGACCGGACCTCAAGGGGCGCGGCTTGTTCTTGACGGCACGTCGAGCACCCCGAGGCGAGAAAACATCGCTGGGTAGGGACCCGTTCCGGCGGGAGCCGGAATGGGCGGGTGCATCGTCGGCCGCAGCAGAACGCTGGTGAGGTATGCGGGCTAGCTCAAGCGGCGACAAGCACGGCGGGACGCCGCGATAGGTCGTCCGCAGTAGACACCCCGTGAGATAGGCGGGCTAGACTGACTTCATGAGCTCGCTCGCTTACTTCATCTCGCCCCACGGCTTCGGTCATGCCGCGCGTGCCTCCGCGGTCATGGCAGAGGTTCTTCGCCGCCAGCCGGGGACTCGCTTCGAGCTCTTTACCGAGGTCCCGCGCTGGTTTTTTTCCGAATCCCTTCCCCCCTGCTTCACCTACCACAGGCTGGCGAGCGACGTCGGCCTGGTGCAGCGTTCGCCACTGGAAGAGGATCTCGAGGCGACGGTCATCAGACTCGACGCCGCGCTCCTCGTAAATCCTCGCGCCATCGAAGATCTCGTGGAGGAGCTTCGACGCCTCGGTTGTCGGATGGTGATCGCCGACATCTCTCCTCTTGGGATTGCCGTCGCCGACCGTCTCGGAATGCCCTCCGTGCTGATTGAGAATTTCACCTGGGATTGGATATACGCAGGTTACCCGGAGGCCCCCCAAGATCTGCTCCGCCACGGTCTGGAGATGGCGGAGATCTTCACCCGCGCCGATCTGAGGATCCAGGCAGAGCCGGTGTGCAACCCGATCACGGATGCCACCAGGGTGCCACCGGTGGCGAGGGTCCCACAGAACCCGAGGGCCGTGATTCGCCGCTCGCTCGAGGTGCCCGAAGGCGATTCCATGGTACTGCTGAGCATGGGAGGGATTCGCTGGGACTACGGATTCCTCTCTGAGGTCGAGAACCAGGACCGAGCCTGGGTCGTGGTCCCCGGCGGTTCCCGGACGGTTGAGCGCCGGGGAAGGCTGATCCTGCTGCCGTTTCACGCCGGGATCTACCACCCCGATCTGGTGTGCGCAGCGGAC
>DAOWFV010000248.1 GCA_030637805.1 Acidobacteriota bacterium
CGCGTCCCAAAGCTCCGGATTTGCGCTACTGACTTTGACGCGACCTGCTGTCATCGCGCTCCCCGAGAGAGCCCCCCTTGACAATGCTTGGGACCCAACGGGAGGGTCACCGCAGCGACCACATTCCCAAGATTGTCAAGGCACGTCCGGTCGGCGCGCGTTTCAAAGCTCCGGGTTGGCGCTACTGGTAAGTGACGCGACCTGTTGTCATCGCGCCCGTGCCTGCCTCCGGACCCGCGCTCCTTACTTCGAAGCGGGCTTCTCTCATCGCGCTTGAACGCGGCCAACACGATCCAAAACCCAGATTGTTTCCGCGCGCCGATAAATTCGAAATTCGAAATTCGAAATTCCTAATTCCTAATTCCTAATTCCATTTAGAGCTTGTACTCCGCATCCTCGATAACGATAACCCGCCGCCCATCAGGGTGGACGAGCTCCGCCTTTTCGACCTGCACCGGGTTGCCCTCCGCGTAGACGATGTCCTGGTGGACCACCGTGTCCGGACTCTTGAACTCGTCCACACCAACCATCCCACCGAGGTGGTCCGAGCGGCCGAAGGCCCAGTGGAAACCTGCCTTCTCATCCTCGAGCACCTGACCGGTGACCTCGGCCATGTCGTTGACCCCGAAAGCCACCTCGGCGATGTTGGCCCGCGCCGGGTCGGTTTCGAAGAAGTCGCCGAATCTCTCGGCCACGGGGCCGTCGCCCTCGACCATTACGATGGTGTTGGCGACCACATGGAAGAGCACCAGCTCCTCCTCCTCGACCACCGGGATAGTGCCCGCGGTCCACGAGGGCAGGGCCTCATACTCGCCCTCGTAGGGAACGATGAATGTCTCTCCCGAAGGCAGGTTGATGATGCGGTCACCCTCCTTTCCCCGCGGCAAGAACCCATCATCCATCTCCGCCTTGCGGTGGCGAAGGTCGAACCAACAGCGGTGACCGGTGGAGAAGAGCACATCGCAGAGAACCGCCCCATCCATGACGTCGAAGATCGCCTTGCAGTGCGCGGCTACCTTGGAGTAGTCGGCGGCGAGGGCTGTGCCCTCCATGCGCTCCTCCACCCCCGGCATGGAGGCGGCGCGGAAATCGTCCTCTGCGTCCGCCAGCTGCGCCAGCGGTGCGGTTGCCGAGAACTCGGTCATGGCGATGACCAGGGTCGAGGCCGCCAGCGTCTTGAGGAGATCGACCTCCTCGTCTCCGAGCCGACCGCTCTGGGGAAGATCCGCGTTGTTGGCGCCGGTGGCCGGGAAGCTGAGCAAGGGCTGGACGGAAAAGTCTCGCTCGCCGCCCAGTTCGACCATGGCGCCCCGCCAACGTTCGGCCATTTCCCGTCGCGCGGACCAACCCTCGTGGTCGGCGATCTCTCCGTGGGGCAGGTCGACCGCGAACGTCACCACCTCACCGGGCTGGGGATCGAAAACATCGACCAAGAGCTTCTTGACGTCGAGCATTTTTTTGCCTTTCTGCGACTGGCTTTCGGGCCGCCGTTAACCCGCATATCTCACCAGCTCTCTGCTGCGGCCGACGATGCACAGCACCCAGCGTGGTTTTCTCGCCTCGGGGTACTCGACGTACGTTCAAGTACGTCTCCGCGCCCCTCGGGTCGAAAACCCCGCTGTGCACGGCGCCTCGCCGCCCTCGCGACGAGACCCGGTGAGATTCGCGGGTCATTGTACTCCCCTTGCGTCGCTGCGCTATGCTTCCCGCCATGAGCAGTCAAGAGATCACCGCAGCCGTCATCGGTACAGGTCATCTGGGCCGTCACCACGTCCGCATTCTCGCCGGCATGGAGGGCGTACGCTGCCTCGGCGCCTTCGACACCGACCGCGAGCGTCTGGCCGAAATCACCGCCGAGCACGGGGTTCCAACCCTGGCCTCGATGGAGGCGGCCTCTGACGCCGACGCAGTGGTGGTCGCCACCCCCACCATCAGCCACCGCGAGGTGGCAGGCGCCCTGCTCGAGGCGGGCTGCCACGTGCTGGTGGAGAAGCCGATCACCGCGACCGTGGCCGAGGCCGACGAGCTCGTCGCCCTGGCCGATCGCCACGGCCGCGTCCTTGCCGTTGGCCACGTCGAGTTCCACAACCCCGCGGTGCAGGCGGCTCTCGGTCTCGCGGACGGCGTGCGCTACCTGGAGACCCAGCGTCTCTCCCCCTTCACTGCGCGTTCGATCGACGTGGACGTGATCCTCGACCTGATGATCCACGACCTGCAGATCACCCTCGCGGTGGCCGGCGAAACGCCGGCAGAGATTCGCGCGGTTGGCGTCGCAGTGCTCACCGACAAGGTCGACCTCTGCCACGCCTGGGTAGAATTTCCCGGCGGCCTGGTCGCAAACCTGACCGCCAGTCGCGTATCGGCCGAACGCATCCGCAAGCTGCGCCTCTTCGCCCGCGACTCGTACTTCTCCGTCGACTACGCCGAGCAGAGCGTGTCCTCCGCGCAGCTCCTGCGCACCCCCGAGGGCGTGGAAATCGCACCCCGGATGGTAGAGGTCGTGCAGGAGGAACCCCTCAAGGCCGAGCTGGAGGCCTTCATCGGCGCCTGCCGCGGAGAGACCACACCGTCGGTCGACGGCCGCACCGGCACCGCCGCCCTCGCCGCCGCGATCACCATCCGCGAGCAGGTCGAAGCGCGGTAGGAATCTGCCCTCTCGACATCACGACCGCCACGTAGGAGCCTGTAGGGGATAGACGGCGGATGGATTTCGGAGGGCCGTGAAGTGCCATTTGAGGCGGATTCGAGGAGCAGTACTGCGAGTACGGGCCGAGAATCCAACGAAAAAGGGCCTTCACGGCGCCCGAAAGGCGCTGCTGATTCTATCCCCTACAGGCTCCTCGATCATGAGAGGATATTCGGGGGGTTGCCATGCGACCGAAGTTCCATCTGCTCGACGACATCCTTGCGGAGCGGATCATCGCCGAGGCCCGGACCGTGCTCGCCGAGGTGGGGATGGAGATCCAGGACGAGGAGACCCGTGCCCTGTTCGCGGAGCACGGCGCCGTCGTGGATGGGGCCGATGGCCGGGTGAAGATCGGCGAGGAGCTCGTCCAAGGCGCGCTCGAAAGCGTGCCCGACTCGTTCTCGCTGCACGATGTCCTCGGCGAGGAAACCCACCGGTTCGTGCATGACAGAGTTCACTTCACGCCGGGATCGGCCGCGATCAACATCCTCGACAACACGACCGGTAAGATCCGGCCCCCGGACACCACCGACTACATCGCGCTGACCAAGGTCGTGAGCGGACTCGAACGCTTCGAGGCGCAAAGCACCGCCCTGGTCCCTGCCGACGTTCCCGAAGCGGTCTCCGACAGCTATCGCCTCTTCCTCAGCCTGCTCTACTGCGAGAAGCCGGTTGTCACCGGCGCCTTCACGGTGGAGGGTTTCTCGGTGATGCGCGATCTGCTGCTCGCGGTGCGCGGCTCGGCCTCCGAGCTGGCGGCCAAGCCCCTGGCGATCTTCACCTGCTGCCCCACATCACCCCTGAAGTGGACGGTGGAGGGCAGCCGTAACCTCCTGGACTGCGCCCGTGCCGGAGTCCCGGCCGAGATCGTGCCGGTGCCTTTGACAGGCTTCATGGCTCCCGTGACCCTGGTCGGGACGCTGGTGCAGCACACCACCGAGGTGCTCAGCGGGGTGGTACTGGCCCAGCTCGCCAACCCCGGTTGCCCGCTGCTCTTCGGCGGATCGCCCGCGATTTTCGACATCCGCTTCGAAACGACGCCAATGGGCGCGGTCGAGACCACGATGCTAACTTGCGCCGCGGCCGAGGTCGGCCGCCGCCTCGGTCTGCCCACTCAGGGCTACATCGCGCTCTCCGACGCCAAGGCCCTCGACGCGCAGGCCGGCCTCGAGACCTCGATGGGCGCCACCCTGGCAGCACTGTCGGGTATCGACAGCGTCTCCGGACCGGGCATGCTCGACTTCGAGAGCTGCCAGAGCCTCGAGAAGCTGGTGGTGGATCACGAGATCTGCCGCATGACCGACCGGCTGGCGGCGGGCATCGAACCCCGTGAGGACTTCCCCGCCCGGCCTCTCCTCGAGGAGCTGCTGGCGGAGGGGCACCTGCTGATCGCAGACCACACCCGCCGTCACCTGCGGGAGGAGCTCAGCTTCCCCGGCCCGGTCATCGATCGCACCAGCCGGGCGCGTTGGCTCGAGGAGGGTGCGTCCACGGTTGCCGAGCGGGCCGCCGCCGAAGTTGAACGCCTGCTGGCTGACTTCACCCCGAGCCGGTTGGGCATGGACGAGCGGCAGGAGCTGGAGGCGGTGATGGCGGCGGCGGCGCGGGCCTGCGGCATGGATGAGCTACCGGAGCG
>DAOWFV010000179.1 GCA_030637805.1 Acidobacteriota bacterium
CGATCCGGCCGCGGAGGGGCCCCTGGTCCCCGAGTGGGCGGACGAGGAGGCGCCGCAGCTCGACCTTGGGGGCGTTCGTTAGGCCGACCGGCGTCCGTGCTAGAGGTCCAGAAAGGCGCTTCCGAATTCAGCGCGACCTTCTGTCGGCAGTCTGCCCGAGAGAATGCCAGACACGCCACCATGACGTTGAGGGCAACGTCATGGTGGGATGCCAGGCACCTCCAAATGAGAGGGCTTTTCGAAGCTTCGGATCTGCGCTTCCGGTGGGTGGTGCGACCTGTTGTAATCGCACTTCCCACGGATTGCATAGTCCGTAATTGTGGGGCGACGAGCTGCTCGAATCGTGCGATCTCCTCACGATTACGTACATGGCACGTCCCGTTCAGCGCGCCCATGCCCGTGTGCCGGAGTCGCGTTCCTAGATGCATTGCGACCATCTGTCGTCGCGCCGAGGCGCGGGCATCGCGCTGCAATCTGGGCGATCGTTTCCTCGCGCCGGGAATTCCGAATTCCTAATTCCGAATTCCTAATTCGTCCCGCTCTACCCGTCCGCCTTGGGATCCTTCGCCCCGCCTCCATTTGAAGCGGACTTCCTGCGTGGTCTGCGCCTTCGTCTCCGCTTCGTCGGCTTCGCCTCACCTTCGCCTTCCCCCGCGGCGGGTCTGTCGCGACGGGTGTCGGCAGCTCCTCTTCGGGGAGGCCGATCGCGCCGCGGGTCGCTGCGGCGCGGGCGGTGCTCGCGGGGGCGAACCTCGGCGTAGAGATCGTCGCCTGCAAAGCTGACGGGAAGCTCGTAACCCACGAACCGTTGGATAGCGTCGATGGAATAGACGTAATCCTCGCACGCGAGCGTGAGGGCTTTGCCCTCCGCTCCCACACGGGCGGTGCGGCCAATGCGGTGAACGTAGTCCTCGGGATCTTGGGGCAGGTCGTAGTTGATGACGTGGGTGACCCCTTCGATGTGGAGGCCCCGGCTGGCGACGTCGGTGGCTACAAGAATCGGCAGGCTCCCGTCGCGGAAATCGTCGAGCACCTTGAGGCGTTTGGTCTGGACCACGTTGCCGGTCAGCCCGCGGGCTGTGAATCCGTGGCGCTGGAGGTCGTCCACGAGACGTTGCGCCTGGTATCGGGTGTTGACGAAGACCATGGTTCGTGAGCTGCCTTCGCGTTGCAGGAGGCCGAGGAGGAGGGACAGCTTTTCCCGCGTGGCGACGTGGTAGAGCTCCTGGTGAATTGTGTCCGGCGTTAGCTGATCGGCGCTCACCACCGCTTCGACGGGATCGTTCATCTGCCGCCAGCCGAGCGTCATGACCCTCTGCGAGAGGGTGGCAGTGAACATCATCGATTGGCGCTCCGTCGGGTGGGGCATGCGGCGCAGGATCCAGCGCAGGTCCTCGGCGAAGCCCATGTCGAAGAGGCGGTCGCACTCGTCGATGACCACCATCTCGGTCTTGCGGAGGGAGTAGGATCCCTTGCGGTGGTAGTCGATCAGGCGCCCGGGCGTACCGACGAGGAGATCGGTCCCGCGCTCGAGGATCTCCCGCTGTTTGCGATAATCCAGGCCGCCGAAAACAACGTGGGTGCGGATGCCGGCATGGTGACCCAGCCCCTCTGCGTCGCCGGCGATCTGAACCGCCAGCTCGCGAGTGGGCGCCACGATCAGCGCGCGCGGAGTCTCCGGAGGGGACGGCCGCGGATTACGTAGCAGGTGGGTGAAAATGGTCAAAAGGTACGCGGCGGTCTTGCCCGAGCCGGTCTGGGCCTGGGCGACGACATCGCGACCGGCCAGCGAGAACGGAAGCACCTCGGCCTGGACACGGGTCAGGTTGGTGAAACCAAGCTCGTCAACGGCCCGGCGAATCGGTTCGGGAAGGTCGAACTCGTCGAAGGTTTGGTCCGAAAAATAAGACGCGGAACGGTCGTCGACTGTCATCGGCGGAAGATTGTAACACCTGGCACTCGATCGAAGGTCTTCGCGAATAATTCGGGGTACACTCTTGCTTCATCTACCGGGTGCGCGGCACCGGCGTTTTTTCAACGAGTTGCCGGTCGATGGTAGGAATAAGGTAATCGGGTATGAGAAGACAATGGTGAAGAAGTTGATTCATATCGGAGTAGCGTTGGCGGCCGTCGTCATGGCGACGATGCCCCTCGGGGCCGCAGAGAAGCCGCAGGCGCAGCCCTCGGGAAAACTGCCGGACGGGCTCGAGCCCTACCTCGAGGCCAGGGTTCTCGAGGCAAACGGCCACTACCGACAGGCGATGGAAGCTTATGCGCGCTCCCTGGAGGAGGCGCCGGGCGTGGTCGAGGTCCGCGTCTCCTACGGCAGTCTTCTCGTCGATCTCGGGATGGCCGAACGGGCGGTGGGGATCCTCGATCCGGCCCTCGAGCTGGACGGCGAAGGTCTGCGCGTGCGCGCCCTGGCCTTGGCACAGCTTTCGGCCCGAAACCCCGATCTGCTGGACCAAACGGAGCAAGCGGTGCGGGCCGCCCTCGACGAGGGAGAGAACGACCCCAACCTGTACATGGCCCTTGCCCAGGTTCTGCAACGCTCTGGGCGCCCTGAGGAGGCCGAAAAGGCGGTTGTGGAGTTGCGCCGGGCCCGTCCGGACAACCCCAGGCTGATGGTGCTCCACGCCGGTCTGCTGAGGGAGCTGGGCCGACGCGAAGAGGCGCTGGAGCTTTACACGAGGTGCGCCGCCGACGGACCTGCGGCCGCGGGCTGTCGGGAGAGCCAGGTCGAGCTGTTGGTGGAGCTCGACCGGCCCGGAGAGGCCGGTGAGGCGATGCTCGGATGGCTGCGCGACATCGATCTGGATGCGCTCATGCGGGCCGCCACCCTTCTCTTGGATGGAGGGCGGTTCCAGACGAGCCTGGACACCGTGCGACGGGTGCTCGAGCGCGCACCCGACTCCGAACGGGCGTTGGCTCTGGAGGCCCACCTGCTGTCGGCTCTCGGCCGTCATCCGGAAGCGGTGGCTCGGTTGCGCCGGATGCTGAAAAAGAACCCGGATAATCTCGACCTGGTGCTCGCCATGGCGTGGTCTACCGGCAGAGAGGGCAACCAGGAGGAGGCGCGGAGGTGGCTCGACCGGGCGTGGGGGCTGGTCGAGGATGACCCGGGCTCGCGCGATGCCGTCCGTTGTGCTCTGACGGCGGCCCGCTTGGAGCTGATCGCGGGCAACCCGATGGTGGCCAGAGAGTGGCTCGACCGGGTGGGCGACCTTGAAGCAGCGGGGGTCGACTACGTTCGCATGCTGGCCGAGACCTTCCGCCGGGAGGAGCAGTGGCAGAAAGGGGTTGCGGCGCTGGTTCGCGTGCAACCCAGCCTCCGGGGCCGGGCGCAGTCCGAGGCCGAGGCGCTCGAGGCCGAGTTCCTCCTGCGGTCGAACGACCCGCGGGCATGGCGGAGGCTGCGTCCGCTTCTCGAATCTGAAGACCTGGCGGACGTGCTGCTCGCCCTCCAGGTCCTGCAGACGGTGGAGCGTTGGCAGGAGGTCGAGGGGGAGGCCGCCGCCGCGAGCGAGCGCTTGGGAGAGGACCGGAACCTGCTATTTATCCGCGCCGCGGCGCTCGAGAATCTGGATCGAGTGGAGGAGTCGGAGGAGCTGTTCTCCCGCCTCGTGGCCTCGGAGCCGGATGACGCCAGTGCCGCCAACTACCTGGGCTATCTGTGGGCCGACCGCGACGTCAACCTCGACCAGGCGCTGGAGCTCATCGGACGTGCGGTCTCCCTCGACCCTGAGAACCCGGCCTACCTCGATTCACTCGGTTGGGTCCACTATCGGCTCGGCGATCTCGACGAGGCCGAGCACTGGTTGCGTCGCGCTATCGACCTTGGTGGCGATATCGGAGACGGCACTATCCTCTGTCACCTGGGAGAGGTTCTTCTCGCCGGCGGCGAAACCGAGGAGGGCCGTGAGTTCCTTCTGATTGGCCTCGATAAGGGTTGCGAGGATCCGGAGCATGTACGCTCGCTGCTCTCTCGCGCTGACGATGCGAATCGCTGAGCCGTGGTGGGATATCCGGGCCGGAGTCAATTCCGGCGTCCGGAGAGGGGCGTGGGCGACGATGGCGGTCGTTGCTCTGGTAGGAGGCTCGGGGTGCCGGTCGGCCGTCCCAGCGCTCACGGCGCCGCAGCTCGAAAGCGCAGTCGTTCACCTGAATCGCCCCCTGCCCGGCGAACCGGCGGCGCTCTATCGCCTGCGGGTGCGGTCCTCAGGCGGCCTCAGGCTGGCGGTGCGAACCAGCGGGCTGCAAGGCCGTCTGACGGTCTCCGAGCCCTTCGGATCGGCGGTCTCCATCACCTCCTGGGAGGGCTCTGAACCTCCCACCTTCTTCGACCTGCGAGAAGGCTGTCGCCTGGAAGCCTCTGATCTTTCGCAGGTCTTGGGCATCGGGATCTTGCCGCTGCCGCAGGCCGTACGCCTGCTCGGGGGAAGGCTGCCCACCGCGGAGGGAGACAGGGTTTCGTTGCGTGAGGATGGGCGACTTCTGATTGAGGGACCCGGCTGGGCAGCGGTGGCGACAGTGATGCCCGAGCCCTGGCGTGTGGTCTCGGTAGAAGAGATGGGATCGGGGAGGAGCGGCTGGGGTCTGAAACTCTCGGACCATACCAGCTCGGTTCCAGGTTTCGTGCGGGTGGAACAGCCGGGTGGCCGGTGGGCCGAGCTCGATCTGATCAGCCTCGAGTGGAAGGAGGGTGACACACTGCCCGATCTTCCCAATCTTCCCGACTGTACTCTGCGACCACCCAGGTGA
>DAOWFV010000050.1 GCA_030637805.1 Acidobacteriota bacterium
AGAGCGCTTCCGGGATCGAGGTCCAGCTCGGTGAGGAGCCGTACCGCGGCCTCACCTGACCGGTTCATGAAGCTGAGGGGACGGGCCAGCGCCACCAACCCGCCAATGACCGCGACCACCAGCTCGCAGGTCGGCCGCGACGACCAGAGAGCGCCGCAACGGCGCTCTCGTAACTGGTCGACGACCCGGAAGCCCACGTTGTGGCGGCTTGATTCATACCGCGGCCCTGGGTTGCCGAGACCGAGAACCAGCTCGATGGGCATCTCGATGGGAACGGGGCTCCGGCGATCCCCGCCCTACTCGTCCTCCTCGGCCTCCTCGGTCTTGCCCTTGCCGATCACCTCGGGCTCCTCGGCCTCGCCGATTACCAGCTCTTCGTCCTCGACCTCTTCCTCTTCCTCTACCTCGATGCGCGGCACTTCGACCACCACAACGACGCGATTCTCATCCTCGAGGAAGGCCGCGCTCTCGGGGAGCTGGTCCGCAAGGTCAGCCACCGTGACGTGCTCGCCAATCTCCAAGTTGGAAACGTCGCACTCCAGCTGGCTGAACATCTCGCGCGGCAGGATCTCGACCTCGAGCTCACGGGAGACAAAGTCGACCCGCCCACCGTGACGCACGCCGACGCAGTCACCGATGAGCTCCACCGGTATTTTCACGTGCAGCTTCTGACCACGGGTGATGCGGATGAAGTCGATGTGGACGAAGCGGCCGCTGATGGGGTTTTTTTGCAGCTCCCTGATCATCGCCTGGCGTTCTTCATCTGTCCCTTTGAGCTTGAGGAGGAAGATCGTGTTCTCGCCGGCTTCCTGCTTGAGCAGCTCACGAACGGAAAGCTCATCCACCGAGATGGTTACCGGAGGTTTGCCGCCACCGTAGACGACTGCCGGCACCATGCCCTCGCGGCGCAGCTTCCCTGAAGCTCCGCTGCCTTGAGCCTCCCGGGGCTCCACCTGGATGACGATATCTTTGTTCTCTGTCATGACTCGAACTCTCCTTTGGCAATCAAAACTGTATCTAGACGAACAGGCTGGAAACCGAGGCGCCCTCGTGGATACGGCGGATGGCCTCCCCGAGAAGCACAGCCAGCGACAACTGCTCGATCTTCGGACTCGCAACGGCCTCCTCACAGAGGGCCAGGGTGTCGGTAACCATCACCTTTTTCAATAAACTGGCGTTGATGCGTTCAATGGCAGAACCGGAGAGGACGGGATGCACTCCGGTGGCGTAGACCGAGCGCGCCCCGCGGTCCATCAGAGCCTGGGCGGAATTGACCAGGGTGCCGGCGGTGTCGATGATGTCGTCGACGATCACACAGTCACACCCCTCCACGGTGCCGATGACATTCATGATCTCGGCCTTGTTGGCTTCGGGCCGCCTCTTGTCCATGATCGCGAGGTCCACCTTGAGCCTCTTGGCGAATGCGCGTGCCCTCTCCACGCCGCCGGCATCCGGAGAGACCAGCACCGGCCGTTCCAACTCGCGATGGCGAATTGCCTCGATGAGCACCGGCGCAGCGTAGAGGTGGTCCACCGGAATATCGAAGAACCCCTGAATCTGGGCGGCGTGGAGGTCGATGGTCAAGACCCGCCCCGCACCCGCGGTGGTGATGAGGTTGGCCACTAGCTTGGCCGTGATGGGAACTCGCGGCGCATCCTTTCGATCCTGCCGTCCGTAGCCGAGGTAGGGAATGACCACGCAGACCCGCGATGGTGACGCCCTGCGGAAGGCATCCAGCATGATCAGCAGCTCCATCAGCGACTCGTTGGCCGGGGGACCGGTGGGCTGCACGATGAAGATGTCGGCTCCGCGGACGTTTTCCTCGATCTGGCAGTAAATCTCGCCGTCGGAGAAGTTGCCCAGACGAACACTCCCCATCTCGATCTGCAGATAGCCGCAAATCGACTCCGTCAGAACCGGATTGGCTCGACCGGAAAAAATCAGCAGTGGTCTTTCCTTGAGCATGAGCTGCCTACCTCGTGGCTGGGGCGGCAGGATTCGAACCTGCGAATGCCGGATCCAAAGACCGGTGGCTTACCACTTGCCGACGCCCCAAGCGCCGCAGAGTATACCCGATCTCGAGGGAACCGCCTGCATCCCCCGGAACGACTCGAGTGCATCCTGTTCAATTGAGCGCGCGGATATCACTCCTTGTCCGCGGTCCGACCCGTAGCCTCGGTTGTCCAGAACTCCTCGTTGAACAACCTCGCGGACAGACGCTCCATCAGCGACAGCCGCTTTTCTTCACCCGCGCCGTCCCGGACGCTGCGATCGGGTACGATCAGGTTCTGCACCGCCGACTCGTACTCATCGAGGACCAGGGCCTCGATCTGCTCCCGGGTCTCGCCGTTCAGCGGGTGGGCGATGTCCCGCATCTGGCCGTTGCGCGTCTTGCGGGCCGGCATGGTCACAAAGAACTGTCCCTCGCGGCCCTCGACCACCCGCAGGTCGTTGACGATAAAGCAGTCGTCGAAGACGACGCTGGCAAAGGCGCGAACCTTGCCGCCCTTTGCCGGGCTGATGCGTACCTCGGTCACTTTCACGATCCATTCTCCTCTCGAAAACCGGTCTTCTTCGCCACTAACCGGGCCTGGTCACGGGCGAGGGTTCTACCTTCGTGGATTCGCCATCCGGCATCCAGCCCCCTCGCCGCGATACGCGCTACCTCCGCATCGGGGAAGATCGCAAACACCGCGGCGCCCGAACCGGTGACCGCAGCGTGCA
>DAOWFV010000140.1 GCA_030637805.1 Acidobacteriota bacterium
ACTGTCGTTGAGCCCAAGTGTGCTACCTGGCATCCTCCCGGCGCCCAGAACACCAAAATCGCGCCCAACCTGACTCAAGCGGAGACGTACGTTAGGAATTTCGGATTTCAGAATCAGAAAATCAGGGCTTCCGTTGCCACACGATCTTTCCGCCGACGATGGTTGCAGCCGGCCAGCCCTTGAGACGCATGCCGGCAAACGGCGTGTTGCGCGCGTTCGATTCGAAGGACTCCGGATCCACGGTGCGCAGAACCCGCAGGTCGAGGAGGGTGAGGTCGGCCGGGGCGCCCTCACGAAGGCTTCCGCCTGGGAGACCGAAGACCTCCGCCGGCCGCGTGGACATCAGGCGCACCAGCTGCATGAGACCAATCACCCGCCCGTGAACCAGGCGGTCCAAGGCCAGCGGCACGGCGGTCTCGAGACCGACGATGCCAGCAGGCGCATCTGAAAAGTCGAGCTCCTTGTCGTCGGCGTGGTGAGGCTCATGATCGGAGACTATGGCGTCAACGGTGCCGTCGTAGATCGCCTGCAGGATTGATTCCACCTCCGCCGCGTCGCGCAGCGGGGGGTTGGTCTTCCAGTTGGGGTCGTAATTCGCGCCGGCGACGTCCTCGTCAGTGAGGACGAATTGATGAGCCGCCACCTCACAGCTGACCGTCAGCCCCCGTCGCCTGGCGACCCGCACCAGATCAAGGGCGGTGGAGGTCGAAAGGTGACACAGGTGGAGGCGACCGCCGGTGAACTCGGCAAGCAGCAAGTCCCGAGCCACCATCACGTCCTCGGCCGAGGACGGGATACCGCGCAACCCGATGCGGGTCGACACCCCACCCTCGTGCATCGAGCCCCCGTCCGACAGATCGAGGTCTTCCTCATGAACAGCCACCGGCAGGTCGAAGCTGCGTGCGTACTCCAGCGCCCGCCGCATGAGAAGGGCGTTGCTCACGGGCCGGTGGTTGTCGGAGATCGCCACCGCTCCCGCCGCCGCCATCTCGCCGATCTCGGCCAGCTCCGCGCCCTCCAGACCTTCCGAGATTGCGCCTACCGGGTAGACCCGTGCCAGGTCCGCCTGTTCCGCGCGCTCTCGGATGAATCCGGTGACTGCAGGGTCGTCGTTGACGGGCTCGGTGTCCGGCATGCAGCAGATAGCGGTGAAACCGCCCGCAACCGCCGCCCGGCAGCCGCTCAAGATCGTCTCCTTGTACTCGAAGCCTGGCTCGCGCAAGTGGGTGTGAAGGTCGATGAACCCAGGGGCCACGACGAGGCCCACAGCATCGAGGACCGAAGTCTCTGCCGGCGTCTCGAGACGCTCTCCGACCGCCGCCACACACCCGTCCTCGAGGAGAACATCCATCCCCTGGTCGAGACCCTGTGACGGATCCACCACCCGGCCGTTACGAATCAGAAGGCGATTCACTGCGTCCTCCGGCGAGCAGGTAGAGAATGGCCATGCGGATCGCGACGCCGTTGGTCACCTGCTCGAGGATCACCGACTGCGCGCCGTCCGCCACAACCGAATCAATTTCAACTCCGCGGTTCATGGGCCCCGGATGCATGACCACCGCGTGCTCTGCGGCCAGCTCCAGACGCTCCGGAGTGAGCGCGAAAAAGTCGAAGTACTCCCGCATCGACGGGAAATTCATCTTGCTCTGCCGCTCGAGCTGGATCCGCAACATCATCACCACGTCCGCTCCTTCGAGGGCCGGTTCGAGGCGAACGAAGGTGGAGACGCCAAGCTCCTCCGCTTCCCTCGGTAGCAGCGAGGCGGGCGCAACGAACCGCACTTCCGCACCCATCTTGTCGAGCAGGAAGGCGTTGGAGCGGGCTACCCGCGAATGGCGAATGTCGCCGGCGATGACCACCTTGAGCCCCTCCAGGCTGTCGAATCGCTGGCGCATGGTGAAGGCGTCGAGGAGGGCCTGGGTCGGGTGCTCGTTGATGCCGTCGCCGGCGTTGATGATCGATGCCGGTATCACCTCGGCGAGTCGGTGCGGCGCGCCCGAGTTGGGGTGGCGGATGATGATGAAGTCCGGCGCCATCGCCATGAGATTGCGAGCGGTGTCGAAAAGAGTCTCCCCCTTGGTCACCGAGGAGGATGAAGAAGAAAAATTGAGAGTGTCAGCCGACAAACGCTTCTCGGCCACCTCGAATGAAAAGCGGGTACGGGTCGAAGGCTCCATGAAGAGGTTGACCACCGTGTAACCGCGCAGGGTCGGCACCTTCTTGATCGGGCGGCGAGCCACCTCGAGGAGTTCGTCGGCGGTCTCGAGAATGAGCTGGATCTCGCCGGCGCTGAGGCGGTCGATGCCCACCACGTCTTTTCCGGCGAGGGCCTCGGCCTTTTCAACCGCCATCGCCCGCCTCCCTCCCGATCCAAACGCCGTCCTCTCCGTCGACCTCGGCAAACCGAACCTGCACGTCCTCTGTGGCTGTCGTGTCGAGCACCCGGCCGACAACGTCGGCGGCAATCGGAAGCTCGCGATGGCCACGGTCCACCAGCACCGCCAGCCGCACCGCACGCGGGCGCCCGTAGTCAACCAGCGAGTCGAGCGCGGCGCGGATGGTCCGGCCCGTGAAAAGCACGTCATCCACAAGGTAGACAATGCGATCGTCGATGGGGCCCGGAAGCACCGTCTCCTTGAGAACCGGCTGCTGGTGGGCCGGCCGCCACGGACCGACATCGTCACGGTAAAGCGCGATGTCCAGTCGTCCGAGCGCCACCTTGCGTCCAGCAGTTCCCTCGATGGCGCGGGCCAGGCGGGCCGCCAGCGGAACCCCGCGGGTGTGGATACCTACCAGCATCACGTCGCCGCCATCACGTTCGACAATCTCCGCAACCATTCGGGCGATGGTCCGATCCATCCCCGCCTCATCCAGCACCTGCAGGAGTCTCGTTTGAGAGGAACTGTCTGCCGTCATGCCACCCCCTGCCACCTCAAAAAAATAACCCCCTGAGGTCAGGAGGCCGGCACGTGGAGTCTCTTTTGGGAACTCCCATCGGCGGCATGGTAACACAGGAGGAATTGTGAATTAGGAATTCGGAATTAGGAATTGTCGGCGCGTTGAGGCAGCCGAGTGGATTGAGGCGTGCTGCCCGCGCCTGGGCGCGCTAATCGGATCGAAAGGAGATTTCGAATTTCGAATTTCGAATTTATCGGCGCGTGGAGACGGTCGGACAATTTTTGGCACTGTGCCCGCGATTGGGCGCGCTCGTTCGGAGGTGCCTGGCTTCGATTCGCAGCAAACCACCGTGGGTAGGTAATGTGTTCCCGCGAATCGGTGCCTGGCATCCTCACGGGCAGACTGCTGAAAGAAAGCCCGCGCTGAAACCGGAAGCGCCCTTCTGAACATCGGGCACGGGCACGAGCGGCCGAGGAATCCCCAAAAAATCACCAATAGGTATGATACGCCGTGATGGTCCGCACCACCGACCGGCTCTTGATTCTCGCCGCGGCGCTGCTCTTTTCCACCGGCGGCGCCGCGGTGAAGCTGTGCTCGTTGGAGAGCTGGCAGGTGGCGAGCCTCCGTTCGGGCATCGCCGCGGCGGCGCTCCTCGTCTTCCTTCCCTCGGCTCGCCGAGGATGGACGTGGCGGACCTGGATGGTGGGCATCGCCTACGCGGCGACCATGATCCTCTACGTTCTCGCCAACAAGCTCACGACCGCCGCCAACGCGATCTTCCTTCAGAGCACGGCACCGCTTTACATCCTCCTCTTGAGCCCGTTGCTCCTCCACGAAAAGGTCCGCCGCCGCCAGGTCGCCTTCATGGGCGCTCTTGCAGGTGGAATGGCCCTCTTCTTCATTGGCGCCCAGCCCGCCTCGGCCACTGCGCCGGACCCGGCCCACGGAAACATCCTCGGCGCGGCCGCCGGCCTCAGTTGGGCCCTGTCGATCATCGGCCTGCGATGGCTCGGCCGCGACCAGAGGGGCGAGAAAGCGGCCGGTTCGGCGGCCCTGGCAGCGGTCGCCTGTGGCAATCTCATCGCATTTCTGATCGCCCTGCCCATGGCGTTGCCGATCGGCGTCATCAGCCCACTCGACTGGGTGACCGTCGTCTACCTGGGTGTCTTTCAGATCGCCCTTGCCTACGTCTTTCTTGCGCGCGGGGTGCGTCGAGTGGGCGCCCTCGAGGTCTCGCTGCTGCTCCTTCTCGAACCGGTCCTCAATCCTGTGTGGGCCTTGATCGTCCACGGCGAGCGGCCCACCGTTTGGGCGATCTTTGGAGGGGCGGTGATTGTCGGCGCCACGGCGATCAACACCTGGCGCAGTTCTTAGTTTTGAGTTTTGAGTTTTGAGTTATCGGCGCGAGGAAGCGATCCGGGCTGTTGAAGCGAACTACCCGCGCCTTGGCGCGCTTGTTCGGAGGTGCCTGGCATCCTCACGGGCAGAGTGCTGATAGAAAGCCCCCACTGAAACCGGAAGCGCCCTTCTGAACACCGGGCACGGGTCGGGAGGGGCCGATCATAGGTGGGCTCAGCTTGCCGAACGCTCTCCGTGGGAGACGGTCACTACTGTGTGGATCCCGCCGCGCAGGCGGTAATCGAGCTCGACCTCCATCCAGCGCGGCGCGCAGCACGCCACCAGGTCGTCGAGGACCCGGTTGGCCGCGTGCTCCTGATAGATGCCGACGTTGCGGAAGCTCGTGAGGTAGTACTTGAGCGACTTGAGCTCGATACAGCCATCGGACGGCAGGTACCGCACCCGGAGGGTGCCGAAGTCGGGCAGCCCCGAAAAGGGGCACACGCAGCTCCACTCGTCGGTACCGATCTCCACCAGGGCATCCCGCGCCGGGTAAAGATAGGGAAAGGTCTCGAGCACCTCCGGCGTCAGCACATCCTCGCCGTCAAATGGAAACCTGTGACCCTCAGCTTCTACCATCACGACCTCCAAGCGCGATCCTACCCGATCCCGCCGTCGCCTTCATCTTCAACAGAACCCACAAGGACTTCTTCGTCGATCCCTGACTTATAGGAATGGGTTTGGCCCGGACTATTGGCATTGGTCGCCCGGCAACCCATATTGGTCATAAGGGATGTGCGCGACTCTCACCCGGGAGGTGAACCATGCGCTGGACCTACTCGTGCCCGCACTGCGAAGCGATGCTCAACCCTGACGAGACGGTGATCCTCCTCGCCGAGCAACGCTCCGACATTTTCCTGGTGGGCCTCCATCCCGAACCCGGAAACTACCGCGCCTACATGCCTCCCGGGCATGAGGTCGAGAATGGCTCCCGCTGGAACTTCCGTTGTCCGGTCTGCCACCATAACCTGACAGCCGCGATTGCGCCCGATCTCTGTGCCCTCGATATGGTCAGCGGAGGCGTCAAGCACCGGGTCTACTTCTCCCGTACCGCAGGCGAACAGGCGACCTTTGTCGTCAGCGCCGAGGGTATGGAACGCCTGGGTACCGACGCCGGCAGCCACTCCCTCGAGATGTTGGAGCTGATCTGACTCTCGCGCTCCCGGATTTCGCTACCGGCTTCCGTTTCGCTCGAACCGAGACTGAAAACTCGAGCCAATCGAGGCATCGAACGAGTAAGATTGTCAGGTGGACCACTCCCGTCGAAGAGTCGCCCTGAGATCGCTGACCGCCGGCCTCTCGATCATAGGTCTCGGAACCATAGGCTACATGTCGATCGAGCACCAGAGCCTCCTCGACGCGCTCTACATGACCACCATCACCGTCACCACAGTGGGCTTCCGCGAAGCGTTTCCGTTGTCGCCGGAGGGACGCGCGTTCACGATCTTCCTCGCGTTCGCCGGCATCGGCATTATCCTCATCATCGCGTCGGAGTTCGCGCGCGTGATGCTCCAGACCGACCTCCGGCAACTGATCGGGCTGCGAAGGGATCTGACCATGATCAAGAAACTGTCCGAGCACATCGTGGTCTGCGGCCACGGGCGCATGGGGCACGCGGTTGTGGATGTCTTGCGCCAACGAGGCGTTCCATTCGTGGTGGTTGAGACCGATCCCGATCGTTGCCGAGACCTCGAGGAGGCGCATCTTCAAGTGGTCCAAGGCGACGCAACCACCGAGGAGGTGCTGCGCGCGGCCGGGGTGGATCGGGCCCGAACCTTTATCGCCTGCCTCGCCGACGATGCCAACAACGTCTACTCGATCCTGCTCGCGCGTCAGCTCAAGTCCGACATCACCATCATCGCGAGGGCTGTCGAAGACGGCGCGGAGGAACGCCTGTACCTGGCCGGCGCCGATCGGGTCATGAACCCCTACCGACTGGGCGGCATGCGACTCGCCATCACCGCTCTCAAACCCGCAGTCACCGACTTTATCGAGGCCTCTCTGCACGGCACGTCGATGGAGCTCGAGCTCGCAGAGGTGGTGGTTCATCCCTCCAGCGAACTGGCAGGCAAGACCCTCGCCGGCGCGGAGGTCCGTCAACGCTTCGGAATCATCGTGGTGGCGCTGAAACGTGGCGACAGCAGCACCTTCAACCCGGGTCCCGACGAACGCATCGAGGCCGGCGACGTGCTCGTGGCGCTGGGGCCGCTCCAGGCCCTTGAACGCATCGAGCAAGCCACACAATGATCTTGAGTTTTTAGTTTTGAGTTTTGAGTTTTAAGTTAATGGCGCCCCGCGGGCGCCGTGACGCACCACATCCGGTGAGTTCCTATTAGGTCACGTCGCGAGGCTCGCCCGTGCTCGCCGTGCCCCGCTTCAGGACGAAGTTCCACTTCCAGATCTCGTAGACACCCGGGTAGACCAGAAGCTCGAGCAGGAACGAGGTGAAGATGCCGCCGATCATGGGAGCGGCGATCCTCTTCATGGTGTCGGCGCCGGCGCCCATCGACCACATGATGGGCAGCAAAGCGAGGAAGGTCGTCGTGACGGTCATGAACTTGGGCCGCAAGCGGTGGACCGCGCCCTCCATGATGGCGGCGCGCAGTTCGGGCAGCGTCCGAAGCCGGCCCTCCTTCCTCGCCTTGTCGTAGGCGAGGTCGAGGTAGAGCAGCATGAAAACACCGGTCTCGGCATCGACCCCGAGCAGGGCGATGAGACCGACCCAGACGCCGACGCTCATGTTGTAGCCGAGAAAGTGGATGAGCCACACCGCGCCGATGGCGGAGAAGGGCACTGCAAGAATCACGATCATGGTCTTGACCGCCGATCGCGTGTTCAAATACAGCAGCAGAAGGATCAGGACGATGGTCACCGGCAGCACGACCTCGAGCTTCTCCTTGACCCGCTCCATGGCCTCGTACTGGCCGCTCCAGCTGATGGCGTAGCCGGGCGGCAGCTCGACCCGCTCGCGCAGCACGGCGTCGGCCTCGTCGACAAAGGTCTGCGGATCGCGGTCGGCGAGATCGACATAGACATAGCCGGTCATGAGACCGTCGTCGTTGCGGATCATCCCGGGGCCGCTGCGGATGGTGATCTCCGCGAGCTGGTCGAGGGCGACCTGACGCTGGTCGGGACCCACCGGAACCAGGATCCGACCCACCGAGTGGACGTCGGCACGGTAGTCGGGGTAGTAGCGGACGTTGACCGCGAAGCGTTCCCGGCCCTCGATGGTGGTGGTGATGTTCTCGCCGCCCACCGCCGCCGCCAGGACGTCCTGCGCT
>DAOWFV010000056.1 GCA_030637805.1 Acidobacteriota bacterium
GCCCCGGTTCCCGGGGTGCTGGCGCACGCATCATCCACCGCCTCGATCCTCGATGGTCGACTTCTTCGAACTCCCAGCCTTGGGTGGATGCTGTTGGCCGCTGTCCTCCTCGCCTTCGCAGTTCAGAATCTGCGCAGCCGTAGGGGCGCGCTCGACCCCTTCCGCCTGATTGCGCTCCTCGTTTTCCTCGGTCTGCTCGGTGTCGGCGCCCTGCAGTTTGGACGGTTTCTGATGCCCGTCGCGGGCCTTGGCACGGCGATGGTGGTCTCGGCCCTTCTTCGGGAGGCCGTCGAGTCACAGGCCGCCCGCCGCGAAAGCGGCCGTCTGCTGCAGTCGCTCCTGCAGCACGTCGGAGCCCGGCCGGAGGGTCCCGAACCGCAGACCGCCAGCCGGAGGCTCGAGGCGCTGCAACAGCTCCAGGAGCGGGTACTGGAGGAGGACGCGACCCGCCAGGCCCTCCTCATGGGCATGGAGGAAGGGGTCGTCCTGTGGGACAGCAACGGCAAAGTGCTGGAGGTCAACCCGGCCGCGCAGCGCCTTTGGGGCGAGCTGCCGCGGCTCGACGACGTCGTCAAAGCGGTTTCCGAGACCGGTGAGGGTGAGCTGCGGCGCGGAGATTCCGACCTCGCGCTGCGCCTGACCGAGCTGGAGGCCGGCCGGCTGGCCCTCGTTCGGGACATCACCGCCGAGCGAGACCTCGAGCGGCGCCGGCGCGAGATGCAGCGGCTGGTCTCCCACGAGCTCAAGACGCCCCTCGCTTCCATCGCCGGCTTCGGGGAAACGCTGGAACGCTACGAGCTCTCCAGCGAGGAGCAACGGCGGGTTGCCTCTCTCATTCGCGGAGAAGCCGGCCGTTTGCAGGAAATGGTGACCGTCTTTCTCGACCTCGAGCGTTTGGGAGCCGGCCAGTGGGAGGGCGCCGCGGAACCCGTCGATCTCGGTGAGCTCGTGCGCGCCCGCCTCGAGGTGCTGGTGGCCGCTGCCGAGGCACGCGGACAGAAGCTGGTGTCCTCCATCGACGACGGTTGCAGCATTCGTGGGGTGCCGGCGCTGCTCGATCGGGTCGTGGACAACCTGGTGGGGAACGCCCTCAAGTACTCGAAGGAGGGCGACCGCATCGAGGTGGCTCTGCGCCGCGAGGACGTCCAAATTATTCTCGAGGTGCGTGACGAAGGGCCCGGAATCGACCCCGAGGCCCTCCCCCACCTCTTCGAGCGCTTCTACCGTGCGCCAGGCACCGAGGGTGCTGGCGCCGGTCTGGGTCTCGCGCTCGTCAAGGAGGTTGTGGATTGGCACGGAGGATGCATAAATGTAGAGAGTGAGATCGGCGCCGGCAGCACTTTCTTCGTGATCCTGCCGACGTATCTGGAGGCCTGAGCCCATGGCGGCGAAAATTTTGGTCGTCGACGACGACATGGCGATGCGCGAGATGATGGCTTTGGCCCTCTCCAAGGAGGGTTACGACTTGAGTACCGCCGACACCTCCGCCGCCGCCAAGGAGGCCCTTTCCGTCGGCGCCTACGACCTCGTGGTCACCGACATCTACCTCGGCGACGGCACCGGCCTCGATCTCCTCGAGCTGAGCCGCCGGGTGCAGCCCGGTGCGCGTGTGATCCTGGTGACCGCCCACGGAACCGTTGAAACCGCCGCTTCGGCGCAGCGCCTTGGCGTCTTCGATTACCTGGCCAAGCCGTTCGAAATCAAGGTCCTGGTCGAACGCGTACGCGCGGCTTTGCGCGCTCCCGCTGCCGCGGCGGCGGAGGTAGAGCTCGGACCGGAGTCAATGATCATCGGCAACGACCCCGCGATCGTCGAGGTGTACAACGAGGTGGCGCGGGTCGCCCCCCTGCCGATCCCCGTCCTCATACGCGGCGAAACGGGCACCGGCAAGGAGTTGATCGCACGTGCCCTCCACCGCTTCAGCGGCCATCCCGAGGCGCCGTTCGTGCCCCTCAACTGTGGCGCCATCCCGGAGAACCTGCTCGAGAGCGAGCTCTTCGGCCATCGCAAGGGAGCCTTCACGGGCGCCGATCGCGACCACCGGGGCGCCGTCGAGGCGGCGCGGGAAGGCACTCTCCTCCTCGACGAGATCGGAGAGCTTCCCCTCGGCCTGCAGGTGAAGCTCTTGCGTTTCCTCCAGTCGGGCGAGGTACGGCCGGTGGGTTCCGACCGCACGCTCGAGGTCCCGGTGCGGGTCATCGCCGCCACCAACCGCGACCTGCGTGCGGAGGTGACGGCGGGGAGATTCCGCGAGGACTTCTACTACCGGCTGGCGGCCTACGAGATCGTGCTGCCGCCGCTTCGTGAGCGCCGCTCCGACATTCCCGCCCTGGTCGAGCACTTTCGTCGCCGCCACCAGGAACGCCTCGATCTGCCCGAGCTCCAGCCGGCGAGCTCCGAGGTGCTCATCGCCCTCGAAGCGCACCCCTGGCCCGGCAATGTGCGCGAGTTGGAGCACGTCGTGCAGCGCTCCATCGTGGACAGCGGCTCCCTCGCGGATGTCCAGCGCGTTCGAGCGCTGCTCGAGGCCGGCGCGGAGGAACCCGAAGCGGGCCGCTCCGCTCCCGGCGTCGGTGACGATCTGACTCTGAAGGAGCTCGAAAAGCTCCATATAGAGGCGACTTTGCGCCGCTGTGCGGGCAACCGCACGCGCGCGGCAGAAATCCTGGGCATCGAGCGTAAGTCACTGTACCGAAAGGCAGAACGTCTCGGTATCGCGCTCGACCCGGAGGAGGATGAGTCATGAGGAAGACCTCCATCGCAGCAGTTCTGGGACTTTCGCTCCTGAGCGGAGCACCGAGCACCGAGGGACCGCTCTCCCTCACCTACGACGTGGTGGCCGTGAAGCACAAGCTCCTGCTCGAAGCGCCCGAGGGGGAGCGCAAACTGCAAACGGGTGACAGCGCCACCTCCGGGGACGCCCTGCGTACCGGCTGGCGGGCGACCGCCGAGCTCGCCGTTCCCGAGCGCGCCGCGCGCTTTCACCTCGGTTCGAGCACGCGCTTCCGTCTCGCCCACGATCAGCCGGGGGTGCTCCTGAATCTCGAGCGCGGGCGCCTGCGCGCTGTCTTCGGCCCCGAGGAGCGTGCTGACGGCGTTTCCGCGGATCGTCTGGTCACCACGCCCTCCGCGGTCCTCGCGGTACGCGGCACCGAGTACGGTATCGAGGTCAGGAAAAACGGCGAGACCTCCCTGGTCGTCTTCGAGGGCGTGGTGGAGGTGAAGGAGTTGAAAGGCGTCGGCGAACCGATCAGGGTGCAGGCAGGCGAAACCTGTCGAGTCCGAGTCGGGAAGCCCCCGTCACCGCCGCAGAACCACAACATCAGCACCCACGACTGGGACCGTGGTCGAGGAATGGAAAGCCCCGGCCAGGGCTCCTCGATGCAGTCACCCATGATGGGCGGCGACGCCGGGAAGCCCGGGTCGTCCGGATCATCGGGTTCCTCCGGGTCCTCCGGGTCCTCATCCCGCGGTGGTGGGTCAAAAGGACGCGGTCTCTGAGTCCTTCCAACCCACCAACCTTCGGTTCGACCCGTCCCGATCGGTTGCGAGAGTTGGCATCTCTTTTGCTCCTTGCCCAGGCGCCGGCCGAAAAAAATCGACCGGATGCCAACAAGGAGGCAAGTCATGAGAAAGAATATTTTGTTCATCGCAATCTGGTCCCTGCTGCTGCTCGGTGCCGCCACCGCGTCGGCCCAGGGAGGTGGGGTGCCCGCGGCGGATCCTACCGAGACCATTCTTGTCGAGGGATATGTGGACAGCTTCACCGCCGGCTCGCGCTCGGGCATGCCGCTACTGGTCGTGGACGACGTGATCAGCGGCGAGCTGGTCGCCGTCGCCCTCGGGCCCGCATGGTTCCTGCAGGAGGCGGGCTTCTCCGTCCTTCCCGGTGATTTCGTAGAGATCGTTGCCTACCCGTGCGCCTCGTGCGCGGCGGAAAACGTGGCCGCGTCGGTATTGAACACCACCAATGGAACCTCGGTCGAGCTGCGCGGCGACGATGGTGTCCCGCTCTGGCTCGGCGGCTACCGTGAGGTCCGAACCGGCGCCCGCCGCGGCCCCGGTGATAGCAGTCGAGATCCCAGCCACGGTGATTCCGGTCAGGGGAACCGGACCGGCGGCACCTGGGGGCTCGACATGACAACAGTCACCACCGTTACCGGCACGGTGGAGGAAATCAGGGAAGAAAAGGGGACAGGCGAACCCCACCTGAGGCTCATGATGGTGGACGGAACCATCCTCAGGATCCTCCTCAACGCCGGGGCCTACAATCTGCTGGAGGCTGCCGGAGTTCTCATCCAACCCGGCATGGAGCTCACAGTCACCTGGGCGCTGACCAAGTGCTCGGACCCGGAAATGGTCGCCATATCCCTCATCGACCCGGTTTTAGGTCTTGAGATCCAGCTCCGCGATCCCGAAACGGGTTTCCCGATCATGGGGTCCATGCACGGCAACCCGAGATAGCTTCCCCTCCTACCGCTGGGAAACTCGACGCCCCGCCTCGGCGGGGCGTTCTTTTATGGGCTGGCCGAGACCGGAACCCGCTTGATTCTCATGAAAAGAACCGCGGCAACCCCGCACGCCATCAACATGAAGACCGAACCGGTTCGGAAGGGCCAGTGGAAGCCGAGGCCGCCGTAGACCAGCTCGGCCCAGAAGGGACCGAAGATCCGGCCGAGGCTGGACATCGACTGGTAGACACCCATAACCCCGCCAACCTCGTCTGCGTCCACCAGCTTCGAGGTGAGCGCGGAGAGCGACGGGTGGGCAATGCCCTGGCCGAGGGCCAGCACCGCCAGCGTCACCAGCAGCGGACCCCGCGTCTCGGTGTAGGGCAAGAACCCGAGGGCGAGAAAGCTGAGAAATGTGCCGGCGACGATGAGCCGACCCTCTCCGAAGCGTTTGGAGAGACGTCCCACCAGACCTCCCTGGACGAGGGCGCCGAGCACACCCGCGTAGACGAAGAGCCACGCGATGGTGGACATGGGGTAGTGGAAGCGGAGCTTGGCGAACTGGGCGAAGGTGGTCTCGAAGTTGGCGAAGGCGAAGATACTCAAGAAAACCAGCACCAGGCAGAAGCCAACGAGAGGATGAATGAGAGCTCGGCGGAGACTCTGCAGGTTGAACGGATGGCTTCGAGCTTCACGTCTGGCTTCGGTATCGAGCGTCTCCGGCAAGCGGGTGAGAACGAGCAGGAAGGCGATCAACGAGGCGGTCGCCGCCGCCACCCCGGGGAGCCAGGGGGCCACAGTCACCAGCAAGGCGCCGATGGCCGGCCCGAGGATAAAGCCGAGGCCGAACGCGGCGCCAATCAGACCCATGCCCTTGGCCCGATCTTCCGGGCCCGTGATGTCGGCGATCACCGCCTGCGCGGTCGAGATATTGCCGCCGGATATGCCGTCGATGATCCGCGAGGCAAAGAGCATGGTCAGCGAACCGGCAAACCCGAAGAGCACATAACCCACCGCCGACCCGATCAGGGAAACCAGAAGCACCGGTCGCCGGCCCCAGCGATCGGAGAGGCGGCCGAGGATCGGCGAGAAGATGAACTGCATGATCGAGAACGAGGCCATGAGCAGCCCGAAGATCACCGGTGAGGGACCGTACTCCTCGGCGTACAGGGGGAGGATCGGGATCACGATCCCGAAACCCACCAAATCGATAAACACGATCAGAAAAACGATGCCGATAGTTGCTCGGTGTTCTTTCAATCGATTCAAGCCTCCATGCGGTTAACCAAGAGGAGGGCCGCGGCATTCTCGATACTCGACTCGTCACGGCGTAGCCCGAAGGGCGAAGCCGGATGCTGAATGCAGGTCGCAGGCTTCAGGTCTCAGGTCGCACATCGCAGGTCCGCACATCGCAGGTCTCAGGTCTCAGGTCTCAGGGTGCACATCGCACATCGCACGTCGCACGTCGCACGTCGCACGTCGCACGTCGCACGTCGCAGCAGAATCGTCGGCTGGAATCCTGGATGTCAAGCCCATTCTGCAACTTCAGTGAGTCTTTCAATGAAACCTGAAGCCTGAGACCTGTGACCTGTGACTTGATCCCTGAGACCTGAGACCTGATGCCTGAGACCTGAGACCTGATGCCTTAAGCCTGTATCCGCGCTGTGGCTGCCGACTACCGCCGCCAGAACTCGCGGGTGAACAGCGCCAGCAGGGTGAAAATCTCGAGCCGGCCGAAGAGCATGCAGCCGGCGAGTACCAGCTTCACCACGCCGGGGAAGTGGGCGAAGTTGTCGTACGCGCCCACCTCTCCGAGGCCCGGGCCGACATTGCCGATGGCGGTCATCGAGGCCGAGATCGCGGTCAAGAGGTCGTAACCATAGGCGGCAACCACCGCTGCGCCGGCCAGCCCGATCAGGAGGTAGGCAGTGAGGAAAGCCCAGATGCCGGAGAGCACCGACTCCGAAACCACCGCGCCGCCGTACTTCACGGGCTTCACCGCGTGCGGGTGGATGAGCCGGTGGAGGGTGGCCCGCAGCGAGCGGATGGCGAGCAGCGCGCGCAGACTCTTGATACCGCCGCCGGTCGATCCCGACATCCCACCCAGCACCATCAGCGAGAGCAGCACGAGCAAGGGCAGGGTTGCCCAGCCCTCGAAGTCGGTGGTCACGTAGCCGGTGGTGGTCAGAATGCTGACCGCCTGGAA
>DAOWFV010000197.1 GCA_030637805.1 Acidobacteriota bacterium
CCTCGTTGCGCCCGACTGGCTTGCACCCGACGGGGCCGAGGTTCCCTTCGGATTTCGGTCTTTTCTCGTTGCCGATGACGAGCCATGGCCAGGCGACTCGGTCCTCGACGAGCATGGCAGGGTGGTCCTTGTTCCCTTCGAGGGCGGGGCCCACCTTTTCGGCGTTCCTGCGCCCGAAGCCCCGGAAGATGAGGAGGACCCCGGCGTGTTGCCAATCCACCAGTAAATACCTCCGCTGGTGGCGGTGCGACGCGGCGCCCGGAGGGCGCCGGTAATTCGGAATTTTTGGCGCGGGGAAGCGATCCGGCGGCTAGGGGCGTGCCGCCCGCGCTTGGACGTTCACCTCAACAACTGCTTAAGGTGGCGCGACACCGCGCCCGGAGGGCGCCAGTAACTCAAAACTCAACACTCAAAACTCAAAACTGACCTCTGATGCACACCCCTCCACAGGTTTGCATCGTGCCTATCCCGCCGACCCAAGGGTCTCGGTAAAACCTTGCCCGTGCAGGGGAAGGCGTGTATACTCCGCGACCGGGCGCCGTCCGCGATGGCTCCCAATTCCCCCTGGGAGGCAATGACGATGGACCTCATACGCGAAGTGACGCAGGAATACCTGAAGACCGACATTCCCGATTTCCGTTCCGGCGACAATGTCAAGGTCCACGTGCGCCTCAAAGAGGGTGAGAAGGAGCGGATCCAGGTCTTCGAGGGAATGGTGATCGCCCGCAAGCACGGTGGAATCTCGGAGACCTTCACGGTCCGCAAGATTTCCTCGGGCATCGGAGTGGAGCGTACCTTCCCGTTGCACTCGCCGTCGGTTGCCAAGATCGAAGTGTCACGGCGCGGACGTGTTCGCAGGGCAAAGCTGTACTACATCCGTGCGTTGAGAGGAAAAGCGGCGCGCATCAAGGAACGTGCCCGCGCTCGCTGAACTGCGTACTCACCGGGGCGGCCAGGGCCGATTCCCGAGCACAAGAAGAAGAATACGTAAAACCCCTCGCGACTGGAGCGTGTGAGCGATGGCGGCTTGTCTTCTCGGCGAGAAGGACCGTGCGCTGCTGCTTGACGCCGATCGCATCATCGGGGTCGACGAGGTGGGTCGCGGCTCGCTCGCGGGCCCGGTCGTGGTCTGTGCCGCCTCATTCTCATCGATCCCGGACGATGCGGGGGTTCGTGACTCCAAGCGGCTGAGCGCGCGCCGCCGAGACGAGGCGGCCGAGAGGCTGCGCTCGAGCTGTGAGCGGTGGGCGGTGTGCGAGGTGTGGGTCGAGCTCATTGACCGCGTGAACATCCTCGAGGCAACCCGTCTCGCCATGCGCGCCGCTGCTCGGGCGCTGGTGACGCCGGGAGCGGTCGTGGTCACCGACCACGTGGAACCGGGCGACGTGGGGTGCGCGGTGCTCTCTCCCAAGCGCGCCGACGCCGACTACTTCAGCGTCGCCGCGGCCTCGATTCTGGCAAAGGTCCACCGGGACGGAATCATGGTGGAGCTGGGAGGGATGGACCCCCGCTGGGCGTGGGAGCGCAACAAGGGCTACGGCACCGCGGACCATCGAAAGGCCCTTCAGGATCTCGGCCCAAGCTCCTTACATCGTCGGAGCTTCCACTGGTCGCCTGTGCTACCATGAGCTTTGGGACCAGGACGCAGCTCAAGTTGTTCACAAGGGTATGTCGAATTCGCTGACCGCGGGAACAACTCGGGCGGAGGAGCGTAAAGAACGGATGGCACTCAAGCGGGACAAGGTCCTGAGGGATGCGGAGAAGCTCGTCCAGAAAAACAAGGTCGAGCAGGCTATCCGTGAGTATCAAAAAGTCCTCAAGGTCCACCCGGACGACACCACCACAATCAACCGCGTCGGAGACCTCTACGGTCGCCTCGGCCAGGTGGATAAGGCCATCGAACTCTATGAGCGGATCGCGGATCACTTCACCAAGGACGGGTTCAGCACCAAGGCAATCGCCATCCTCAAGAAGATCAACCGCCTGGATCCGCAGAGGTTGGACATCTTCGAGCGCCTGGCTGAGCTATACGTCGAGCAGGGGTTGACGGTCGAGGCCAAGCGGGAGTACCAGGTCCTGGCGGACTGGTACATGAAGCATGACGAGCCGGAAAAGGCGATCGGCAACCTGCAGAAATTGGTCGATCTGGAACCCGACAATCACGCATCTGCCATTCGTCTGGCCGACCTCCTGCTGAAGCGGGGCGATTCGGAGGCGGCGCTCGGGGTCTACGATCGGCTTGGCAGGATGCTGCTCGATGCGAAGAAGCTGGACGAGGCAGAGCGGCTCTACCGGCACGCGCTCGAGCAGGAACCGCCTCAAGGTGAATTTCTGGTCCCTGTCTGCACAGTTTTTCTCGATTCCGGCCGCGCGCCGGTGGCTCGAGAACTCCTCGACGCCGGCCTTCAGCGATCTCCGGACTCGGTACCTCTGAAGGCCCTGACGGTGCGCTCCCACCTGGTTCTGGGCGACGCGAAGAAGGCGGTAGAAATAGCGCAGGAGGTCCTCGCCGCCGATCCTTCCAATCTCGAAATTCGCAACCTGGTGGGCGCTGCGCTGCTCTCCGCGGGCGAGGTGACCGAGGCGCGAAAGATGCTCCTGCCAGCGGCCGAGGAACTCCTCGACAAGGGAGACTACAAGGGTGCTCAGGAGTCTCTTCAGAATTTGTTGAAGGCAACCCCCAACGACCAGCAGGTGCTCAAGGTGGCTGTGCGGGCCTACCGCCCGACGGGGGACGAGGAGACGCTCTTCGCCCTCTCCGCGGCCCTCGCCGAGAGCTACTTCCGCTCGGGGGAGCAGGAGGCCGCCAAGCGTCTTTACCTCCAGCTCCTGAAGAGCGAACCCGAGAACCAGCAGTTTCGACAACGGTTGGCGATGCTCGATGGCATTGACGTGACGGAAGCGGTGGATCTGACAGTCGGTGAGGAGCTACCGGACGAGGTTGTGATGGAGGTCGAGGAGGAGATCGAGGTCTCCGACCTGGAGATCGAGGCCTCGCCGGAGCCGGAGGGCGATGCGGTCGGCGCGCCCGAGACTTTCGATCCGGCGGAGCGCCTGGCGGAGGCCGGCGTCTTCGCCAAGTACGGTCTGGTGGAGAAGGCGATCAATCACCTCGAGGAGATCGTGCGCTCCTACCCCGAGCAGTGGGATGCTCGAGAGCAGCTCGCGTCGCTGCTTGTTGAGCAGGGAGACCGTGATGCCGCTGCCGCCGTTGCCCGGCCGCTGCTGGAGCACCATCGTGACCTGGGGACTCTGGCCGAGTTGGGCGCTCTGCTCGACGCCTTGCCGGGGCATGGCGAGCCGCCGATCGAGCTGGGCGGCGAGGAAGAGCCGTCGAAGGGCGAGGCGGACCTCGAGCCCGCTGCCGTCGAAGAGGCCTCGGTGTCCGAGCCGGATGTCATGGTGAAGTTCCCCGACGATGACAGCGATTTGGTCGAGGTTGTCGATGGCGAGGGCGACCTGGGGGCCGAGCCCGAAGGGGAGATCGAGCCGTCGGTCGAGGAGTTCGACATCGACTACGAGTCCGAGATCGACCTCTTCGATAAAGGGGTCGAGGCAGAGTCCGAAGACGAAATGGCAGAGGCCGAGGTGGTCGATGCACCGGCCGCCGAGATCGAAAAGATGATCGAATCGGCAGTATCGGAGGAGGCTGTCGCCGAGGAGGAGCCCGCAGCCCCAGCGGCGATTCAGGAGGAAGTGGCCGAGGAGCTGGTTGAGATCAGCGAGAGCCTTGCCGGACCTTCTCTCGAGGATCTTCAGCAGATCGACTTTTTCATCGGGCAGGAGTTGTATGAGGACGCCGCGCGCCAGCTCATCACGCTGGAGGAAGAGCACGCGGACGATCCCGAGGTGTTGGCCCGCAGGCTCAAGCTCAAAGAGGTCGGTGTCCTCCTCGAGCAGGTGGAGACGGTGGAGGAGGGCTCCGAGGAGCTCTTCGCGGACGAGGAGCAGTACATCGACTTGGCCAAGGAGCTCGAAGCAGAGCTCGCGGCCGAGGAGGCCATGGTCGAGGAGGCCACCGGCCGGGGCAAGGGAGAGGCCCTTCTGGAGGAGGTCTTCAGGGAGTTCCAGAAAGGCGTGGCCGAGCAGCTCTCGGAGGAGGACTCCGACACCCACTTCAACTTGGGCATCGCCTACCGGGAGATGGGTCTGGTTCCGGAGGCGATTCGCGAGTTCCAGGTGGCGTCCCGCGACCCCTCGTTCTTCGTTGAAAGCTGCTCGATGATCGGTGTTTGTTACAAGGACCAGGGCCTGTGGTCCGAGGCGGCGGACTGGTACCAGAAGGCGCTTGTCGCCCCCGATATCACCTCCGACGCGCGTATCGCCCTCCGTTACGATCTTGCCCTTGCCTATGAGAACGCCGGGGAACTCGAACAGGCCATCAGTCTGTACGAGGAGATCGCGGCTGCGGGTCCCACCCACCGCGACGTGACCGAGCGTCTGAGCGCTCTCAGCGAGCAGCGCCAGGCGAATTGACAGCGCAAGCTGTCATCCTGAGCGAAGCGCCCCGAGAGGGGCGCGAAGTCGAAGGATCCCCCGAAGTAAGAAAGTGTCGTTCTTGCTGCCTATCTCCTGTTTCAGGGGATCCCTCGACTCGGTCGTCGGACTCCCTCGCTCGGGATGACAGTTGTTTTGCAATAGGCTGAGCTGACTGCTGACTGCTGAGTGCTGACAGCTCCCTCACCGTGAGCGAGTGACGCCGATGCGTGGGCAGAGGTCCGCGAGCACGCAACTGGCGCAGCGGGGGGAAATGGGGTGGCAGCGGTTCTGACCGAAGGTCACCAGTAGATCGTTGATGGGTATCCAGAGATCGCGGGGCAGCACGCCGGTCAGGGCCCGTTCGGTCTGCTCGGGCGTCTTGGTCCGCACCAGTCCCAGGCGGTTCGAGATGCGGTGGACATGCGTGTCGACGCAGATCGCTGGCTTACCAAAGCCGAGCCCGAGGACCAGATTCGCGGTCTTGCGGCCGACGCCGGGAAGGGCAAGCAAGTCCGCCTCCGTGGCAGGGACCTCCCCGCCGAAATCGTCGCGCAAGATGGCGGCGATCTGGCGGAGCTGTCGCGCCTTGGTGTTATAGAAACCCGCCGGGTAGATCGCCTGGGCAATCCGATCCTCCTCGAGATCGGCCAGTAGGTCGACATTGTCCGCGAGCGCGAAGAGACGGCGGCTGGCGGCGGAGGTCACCTCGTCCTTGGTTCGCAGGGAGATGACGCACGCCACGAGAAGACGGTAGGGGGAACGGGAGCTTTCCTGCTCTGCGACGAGGGTGGTGACCCGGCAGGAACTCCGGAACTCCTCCAGCCGCCGCACCAGCTCCCGGACTCGGCTTTCCGTCCAGCCGTCAGTCATCCGCAAGCCTCCTCGCGCGAATTCGTTCCGTGGCCGAGAGAGAGCACCACCAGCGCCAATGCGCCGACCGCTGCTCCCAGGAGGCCGGGCTCCCAGCGTAGGGCCAGCGCGCCCGCGGAGCGTCCCCACTCTGCGCCCAGCTGGACCAGTGGCCCGACCGTCAGGGCCGCTATGGCTCCTTGACGACTGGCCCTCTTCCAACCGAGGCCCACCACCATCACCGGAAGCAGGGCGGCGGTGAAGGTCCCCCAGCCGAGAACCCCGAGTAAGGCTACGGGCCGATCCGAGGCCAGGGCGAGACCGGCGGCCGCGATCCCTGCGCCGACGGTTGCCAACCTCGCCGCCAGGAGGTTGCTGGAGGGGGAGAGCCCGAGCGCTCGGGGGAGGTCGCGGGTGAAGGCCGCAGAGACCAGGTTGAGCAGCGAGGCTGCGGTGGACATCACCGCCGCCACCACCGCCACCGCCGCGATTACGACGAAGGTTCGCGACCCGGCGCTCGCCAGGAGGACGGGCGCCAGCTGGTCCGGTGATTGCAACTCGAGGTCGCCGCGCAGCCAAAGGGCGGTCCCGCCCAGACCGACGCCGACCCAGACCGTGAGCACGGCGAGGAGCGCTCCGGTCATCACCAGAGGGAGCCAGCGCAGGCTCGCGCGGTCGCGCAAGAGAAGAAACTTCTGCAGGTAGTGGGGCTGGGCGCAGGTGCCGAGGGCGAAGAGGAGGAAAAGCCCGATGGCTGCGGTGGGTCCGGGGCCGCCCCACGGATCAAGCAGCTCCGGTCGCAGCTCGGCGATGGTGGCGATTGCCTGCCGAGGCCCTCCAGCACGGGCGAGGGCGAAGACGGCGAGAGCAATGGCAGCGGCCGCCATCACCAGGCCCTGAGCGGCCTCGGCGAGGATCCCGGTTCGCATGCCTCCGGCCGCGCTGTAGACCACCGTCGCCGCCACCGCTGCCCAGGCCACCATCCAGCCGGGTGTGCCCAGGAGAACCTCCCCAACGATAGCGGCGCCCTTCACCTGGACCGCGAGGGTGGCAATGGCGCCCACCGCCACGGCGAGGGCCGTGAGACCACGCGGCCAGCCCTCGCCGAAGCGCGAAGCCACCAGATCCGGGACCGTCAGGCAGCCGTGGCGGCGGACCAGGGAGACGACCCGCTCGCCGACGGCCCAGCACTGGAGGGCGCCGGTGAGGGGGGCCGAGAGGATGATCCACAGGCTCGCCGCACCGACCGCGGCGAAGTACCCCGGCCCGCCGACGAAGACGAAGGCCGAGAGGCCGGCAGCGGTGCCTCCGAGCCCGGCGAGAAGCGGACCCACGCTGCGTGAGGCTGCAAAAAAGGCCTGGGGGGAGGACGTCCGGCGCCATCCCCAGATGGCGAAGACCAACACCGCCGCGGCGAAGAGCAGCCACCAGGTCATTCCCCACGGTCCTCCCCGCCGAAGGTGAGGGCGTAGACCAACGGAACCACCGGTGCGAGCACGGCCACCACCGCGATCTGCGCGAGAAATCCGCCTGCGCCCCCGGGAGGGTTCAGCAGGAGGAGCCCGATGAATCCGCCGAGCACCACGAGGATCGCGGTGAGAGCAACGGCCGGCGGGCGGGCGGGAGCGCGCCGTCGCACAGCGTCCGCGCAGACGGCGCCCAGACAGAGCACTGCCACCAACGCTGCCAACAGCGGCTGATCGAAGGCCACGGCGAGCAGCCAGCCTGTCACCAGAAGAAGAACCACGACCGGGGTGAAGGCGCGCATCGATCGATGATGGGACCTCATACCTCGGGGGTCAACCGCATCGGTCCTTCGGACCGGAATTAGGAATCCGGAATTTGGAATTAGGAACTATCGGCGCGGGAAGGTCATTCCCAAATTCTCAATTCTCAATTTTCAATTTTGAATTTCCGGCGCGGGGGAGCGATTGGGGGAACGGGGCGTGATACCCGCGTTTGGGCGCGACCGCAGAGGTGTCATTCTGAGCGAGCGGAGGCCCGAAAGGGCCGGAGGGAGTCGAAGGATCCCCCGAAGGGAGAGAGGAGCTGACATCTCAGCACTCTCCGTAGATTCAGGGGATCCTTCGACTCCGCGCCCGGGGCGCTCCGCTCAGGATGACAGGTTTTCCGGTTCACGCCTTTGCACTCGGGGGGCGCGACGACAGAAGGTCGCGTTACCCACCAGTAGCGCAAATACGGGCCACAGGCGACACCTGCTCGGCGAGGGGAATCCCCGAAGAGCGCTGCCGGTTGGCCTAACAAGGTGTGCTGGGGTGGTTCTGCAATTGACCAGGCGGAATTCACGGTGGTACCGTGTGCGACCTAGCCCGGTCTTCTCACCGGGTTTCGTAGCGAGGGCGGCGAAGGGTAGTCAGATGTAGGGTTTTTCGGGAATCGGGCGACGCAGGCGTAGTCGGACTACGTTGAGGAGCGCGATTCACGAAAAACACGACAGATGGCTGCCATTCGCCGCTCGCAGTAGACACCCGGTGAGAAGTCCGGGCTCGTAAGGAGGACGAATGGCACCGAATGGGAAGCATGTATTCACCTCGGAGTCGGTGACCGAGGGACATCCGGACAAGATCGCCGACCAGATCTCGGACGCGATCCTGGATGCCGTGTTGACCGATGATCCGGATGGTCGGGTGGCCTGCGAGACTCTGGTGACTACCGGGCTCGCGTTTATAGCGGGTGAGATCACGACGAAGATCTACGTCGACTTCCCGGCGATCGTCCGCGAGACCATCAGGGAGATCGGGTACACGCGGGCAAAGTTCGGTTTTGACTACGAGACCTGCGCAGTCATCTCCTCGATCGACCCGCAGTCGCCGGACATCAAGGTGGGGGTCGATACCGGTGGCGCCGGCGACCAGGGACTGATGTTCGGTTATGCGACCGACGAGACCAAAGAGTTCATGCCGATGCCCCTGATGATGGCGCATCGGCTGACCATGCGCCTGAGCGAAGCGCGGCGTTCGGCTGAGATCGACTGGCTCCGTCCAGACGGCAAGAGCCAGGTCTCGATCGAGTATGAGGGTGACACGCCCAGACGCATCGAGGCGATCGTGGTCTCGTGCCAGCATTCGGATACTGTGACCAACGAAGACCTCCGGAAGGAGGTCCGGGAGCGCATCATCCGTCCGGCTCTGGACGAGGCGATGATTGACGACGAGACGAAGATCCACATCAACCCCACGGGCCGCTTCGTGACCGGAGGACCACAGGGGGATTGTGGGCTCACCGGCCGCAAGATCATCGTCGACACCTATGGCGGAGTCGGCTCCCACGGGGGCGGAGCATTCTCGGGCAAAGACCCCTCGAAGGTCGATCGCTCAGCCTCGTACATGGCGCGCCACGTAGCCAAGAACATCGTCGCCGCAGGCCTTGCCCACAAGGCCGAAGTCCAACTCGCCTATGCCATTGGGGTGGTGGATCCGGTGTCGGTCATGGTGGACACCTTTGGCACCGGGGAGGTTCCCGACGACCGCATCACCGAGGCCGTTCGAGAGGTTTTTCCCCTCGCGCCGAGGGCGATTATCAAGGACCTCGACCTGCTGCGTCCGATTTACAGGAAGACCGCCGCCTTCGGCCATTTCGGGCGCGACGACGTGGATTTCACTTGGGAGCGCACCCATCGCACGAAGGAACTTCGCACTGCCTGCGGCGTCTGAGCGGGCCAAGACCCCTCGAAGTGGCACGTTGCTTGCTTGAGTTTTCTGCACGGCGATCGGGGCGAGCGAGAGCGGCATGACCCCGGTCGTTCCGGTTGAGAGCATGACACTATGACCCGAATCGGACGCATTTTCGGCACACGGGGCTCGCTGCAGCGCCAGTACTCGGCGGCCACCGCATTCCTCCTGCTTTTGATGCTGGGCATCATCTTCCTCTTCGGACACCTGATCTCGGGCTCGCTTTCGCGGCGATACCTGGAGGACGTGCTCGCCGGTGGACGCGACGAGGCCCTCCGCATCGCGGAAGAGCTGGGCGGGTTTGATGCGACCGAGCTCGACGTGATCGAGCGGCGGCGCGAGGTTCTCAGCCGGACTCTCGAGGGCGACCCCGAGCGTCGGATCTGGGAGTCCATCGAGGTCACCGACAGCGGTGGCAAAGTCGTCTTCTCGTCGAAGCGTCAGTCCACCGAAGAGATTCCCGAAGAACTGGCCTCCGACCTGCAGTTGCGGGGCGCCTTGTCCGATCAAGAGATGACTGAGACCGAAACCCCCTACCGCATTACCGTGCCCATCGGCGAGGTGGGGAACGTGGTGCTCAACGTTGACCGGAGCCAGGTTGCGGGTAGGGTGGCGCAGGTGCGGGAGGAGCTGCTGACACAGACGATCACGATTGCGGCGCTGACCCTGATCACGCTCATGACCGCCTTCGTTTTCGTGTGGCTGCTCATCCAGCGCACCCGACGCCTCGAGACCCAGCGGCACGAGGCCGAGGAGATGGCGGCCCTGGGCGGCCTGGCGGCCAACCTCGCACACGAAATCCGCAACCCACTCAACTCGATCAACCTCAACCTCGAGCTCCTGGGGGAAGACCTTCCCGAAGGAGATGAAAACGCTCGGGACTCTCTCGCCAACACCCGATTGGAGGTTGGCCGACTGGCCGGGCTGGTGAGCGATTTTCTCTCCTATGCGCGGCCCAACGAACCCAGGCTGGAACCGGTACGGGTGGACACGATGCTCACGGATGTGCGCGACTTCCTGGCCGCCGAGGCGCGAACCATGGGGGCCCACCTCCGCGTCACCCCTGCCCTTCCGGCGGTGGAGGTGCGGAGCGATGAGGCCCAGCTTCGCCAGGTGCTGCTGAACCTGGTGCTCAACGCCGTCCAGGCCGTGCGCGAGTTTCCGGCCGACCGCAGGGTGGTGGAGCTGGATGCCGAGGAGCGTCCGGAGTCGATCGCGTTTGTGGTTCGGGATCGCGGTGACGGAATCCCCGATGAGGAGCTGGAACACGTTCGCCGAGCGTTCTACACCCGTCGAAGGGGGGGCACCGGGCTCGGCCTCGCCATCGCAGAGCGCTTCGTCGAGGCCCAGAAGGGGAGCATCGAGCTCGCGAATCTGGAGCCACACGGGTTCGAGGCGCGGGTCGTGTTGCCCATCGATCCCGGAGCTGTCAAGATAAGCGAGTGATCGGCCGAGATTACTATCACGGCTGATAAACGAGGAGGAATGAATGATCCAAAGAGGGCTGATAACAGGTCTAATGACCGTGCTGCTTGCAGGCGCCGTTCCGGCGGGGGCCCAGTTTCTTGCGGCCGATCTGATCTACCTGCCGGTGGCCGCTCACACCGCCGGAGAGAACAACAGCAACTGGCGGACCGACCTCTTCATCACGAACGTCGAGGACACCCCCGTGGACGTCGCAATCGTTTACCTGCCGACCGGGTTGGCCTCGAACTCGGGAGTGTTCTTCGATCGCTCCACCTGGCTCGGCGGCCGAGAAAGCGATGGCTTTGGATTCGTCGACCCGGCGCTTGCGGACATCCCGCCCCACGGAACCGTGGTGCTGCGAGATCCCGTGGGCGAGTATTGGGTTTCCGAGCTCAACGTCGACAGCGCCGGTGCGATGGTGCTCTTCGCCTACGAGGCGGGATCGTTGCAAGAGGACGGCACCCGGATCTTCAAAAACGTGATCTTGAACTCCAGGATCTTCAACCAGACCACGATCTGGGAGCCCGATCCCGAAAACGAGGGCGAGTTTCTCGAGGTGGACGCCACCTACGGCCAGGGCATGCCCGGCGTCCCCTGGTACAGTTTGGTCAGTTCTTCCGCGGTGAGCGAGGACGGCAACTTCAGCTTCCAGATTCTCACCGGCGCCAACGAGAATCGCGATTTTCGATACAACCTCGGGGTGGTCAACGCCTCGGATCCTCTGACCACGATCACCGTGGCGATCCAGCCGTTTCAGGGCAACGGTGAGCCCTTCCTGGACGTCTCCGATCAGCCAATGTTCCAAACCGTGATCCTGCCGCCCGCCTCACACGTGCAGTACAACAGCGTGCTCAGGACGCTTTTCGGGCTCGCAAGCGTACCAGACGACGTCAGGATCAACGTGTCTTTCGTCGCCTGGGAATCGGGCGGTGATACGGCGAATCCAGGGTTCGCCTGCTACGGTTCATTAGTCGACAACCGCAGCAACGATCCGACGACGATCCTTCCGTCCTTCGGCTTCCCCTACGACGTGGACTGCATGTGGGGTCCGGACGGTGGCGGTGAGGCGGCCAAGAGCGGATCCGCCGCCCGCCAGGGCCGACGCCCTCTTGAGATCCCTTCTCGTTGATGGAAAGACAACCGGAGAATTGACAAGAGACATGCGGGTGGTATTATCCCGCGGACGCGCGGGCGGGCCCCGCCGGGAAGGAGAGACGGAATGGCTGATTCTGACGACAAGGTTGCTGACAACGTAGCAGGCAAGTGGTACGTGGACTCGAACTGTATCGACTGCGACGTGTGCCGTACCACCGCTCCCAACAACTTCGAGGCGAACGAGGATGAGGGTTTCTCCTACGTGAGCAAGCAGCCGGAGAACGACGAGGAGATCGAGCAGTGCGAGGAGGCCATGGAGTCGTGCCCGGTCGAGGCCATCGGCGACGACGGCTGACAGGCCCGCATAAACTGAAGTCGAACCCACCGGCCGGTGCTCGTCACCGGCCGGTTTTTTTATTGGGTGTTATCATCCGCCCCTGACGAGGAGGGTCCATGCGCGTTCTCTCGGGTGTCCAGCCGTCTGGGAACCCCCACATCGGAAACTACTTCGGCGCCATCCGCCAGTTCGTGCGGCTTCAAGAGGAGCACGAGTGTTATTTCTTCCTGGCGGATCTGCACGCCTTGACCACGGTTCAGGATGCCGAGCGTCTTCGGGGGCTGGTCCGGGACCTGGCCACCGGCTTCCTCGCCCTGGGCCTCGATTCCAAACGGAGTGTGATCTACCGCCAGTCCGATCTGCCGGAGGTCCCCGAGCTCACCTGGTACCTCTCCACCGTCACATCGATGGGCCTGCTCCAGCGCTGCACCTCTTTCAAGGACAAGGTGGCTCAGGGAGTGGTGCCCAGCCATGGGCTCTTTGCCTACCCGGTTCTCATGGCGGCGGACATCCTCATCGTGAAGAGCGACCTGGTCCCGGTGGGCAGGGACCAGAAGCAACACCTCGAGGTGACCCGCGACATCGCCAGCTCCTTCCACGCTGTCTACGGCGAGGAGGTCTTCGTGCTCCCGGATCCGCTGATCCTCGCCGACGTCGCGGTGGTGCCGGGGATCGACGGGCGCAAGATGAGCAAGTCCTACGGCAACACCATCGACATCTTCGGACCCGAAAAAGCGATCCGCAAGAAGATCATGTCGGTGGTCACCGACTCCACCCCGGTCGAAAAGCCCAAGCCCACGGAGAACAACGCCCTTTACCAGCTCCTGAAGCTCTTCGCCCCCGATGAGGCGGAGTCTGAATGGGTGGAGACCGTGTTCCGCGAGGGGGGTGTAGGCTACGGAGACATGAAGAAGCGTCTCTTCGACTACTACCTCGCCACCTTCGGTGACGCCCGCGCCCGGTATGAGGAGCTGCGGGGAGACCCGGAGGAGGTGGAGCGCATTCTCGCTGACGGCGCGACGAGGGCCCGCGAAACCGCGGCCCCCCTCATGGATCAGGTGCGCCGGGCGGTTGGCATCCGCTGACGACTTCGTCGTCAGAGTTCGGTATTCGGAATTCGGAATTCGGAATTCAACGCATCAGCACCTCACGCATGGCTTCCTTTGGCGGCAGCTGGTTCGTGAAGGCGGCGAACTGCGCGTATCCCTGGTGGAGCAGGACCTCGCGGCCGTCGGCCACAGCGACCCCGTGGGCGCGGGCGCTCGCCGCCAGCTCGGTCTGGTGCGAGGCGTAAACCATGTCGACCACCGCCTTGGCACCGGCGATCTCGTCCTCCGTGAACGGGCCGAGCTCATCAGCCTCACGCCCGAGCGGGGTGGCGTTGACCAGCAGATCGGTGCCCTCGGGAAAGGCGTCCGGCGGGCACCATCCGACTCCGAGTTCCTCGGCGACGCGCTGCGCCCGTTCTTTCGAGCGGCTGCGCAGGACGACCTCGGCGCCGGCGAGGTGGAGTCCAACCGCCGCCCCGCGGCCCGCGCCGCCGCAGCCCTGAACCACCGCTGCGCGGCTCTGCGGATCGATGCCCAGGGTGACGAGGGAGCCCACAACTCCGTCCGCATCGGTGTTCTCCGCCACCAGCCGCTCCGGGCCGAGAACCAGGGTGTTGGCCGCCCCCGCTCGCCGAACCCTGGGCGCGAGCTGGTCCGCCGCGGCTGCCGCCTCGGCCTTGTAGGGTGAGGTCACGGCCCAACCCCGTGCCTCGAGACCGACGCGGTCGAACAAGGTGGCGCCACGTGGAGCAAAGATCCCACCGAGATCCTCCGGATCTGGGACGCTCACCGGGACCATCAGGTAGGGGAGACCGAGTCGGCGGTAGCCAGCCGCGTGGAGGACCGGGCTCAGGCTGCTGCTGACGTCCGCCCCGACCACCCCGTAGAGGCGCTGGGGCGGGCCTTCGAGGTGGGAGATCACGGCCTCCATGCGCTGGCTGGTGAGCTGACCCGGCGCTGCCGGGGCATCTTCGCTCCAGGCCGCGTACCCGACGGGCGGCCCGAGAAGGGGAGCGAGATAACGGCTGGCGAGACCAGGGGCGCCCATCGAAAAGGCGAGGAGCCGCCGCCGGGCCTGCGGGCCGTGATTGTGGCTCTGGTGGAGACTCAGGAGAGCCTCCAGGTCTGCCAGGCGCCGGCATGTGGGGACGATCTTGACCCAGCGGGCGGGACTTCCGAGCATTTTCCCGGCCAGCTCGTCGAGCCTCCCTGGGGTCCCCTCGGTGTTGTGCCAGGAGAGGATTACCTGCTCAGGGGCCAGGCCGAGACGCCCGATGAGGGACGCGTCGCGCTGGTGTTCGAGGTCGAGAAGGGCCGCACCGGCGTCGCGGGCGCCGCCCAGGAGCTCGGCGCGCCGAACCGGGTCATCGGGCCCCTCACCCCCTTCGGCGACGGAGCGCAGGGTGACGAGCACTGGCAGCGGGCAGGCGCTGATCGCGGCCCCGATATCGATGCCGGGGAATCGATCCGCCCGCAGCTCGACGATCGTGGCCCCCGCGGGCGGGTGGGCCAGGGAGGCCAGGGGATCCGGAGCGATTTCGGGAATCAGGCTGACAATCCAGTCCATGGCTGCAGAATAGCAGTTGATCCCATTCTCCCGCACCCGAATTCCCAGCGTGATCGGACGACACGTCATTCCTCATCCACCCTTGCCTCGTCCTGGGACGACCTGTCCCGGCATCAAACAGGGCAATCACGCGCGCCGGCCTGGAACCGCACTCCGAGTTGGCATCCCAATTGCAGTATCCGATGGCGGAGGCCGAAGATGGACGAACGACGACGAAGCCCGCGAAGCAATGTGACCCTCGAGGTCTGTGGCAAGGGGAAGTCGACCATGGAGGTGCGCGTCCTCGACCTTTCGGAACACGGAATGCTCGTGGAGTCGCACACCGGGCTGCAGCCGAGAGGCATGTGCGAGATCACGGTCCTGGCGCCGAGCGGTGAGCAGAAGGTGCGCGCCGAGGTTAAACGCTGCCGCGCAGAAATGGTGCAGGGCGACAACGGGCCGAAGGTCGTCTATCAGGCCGGGCTCGAGTTCGCGGAGGCAGGCGCCGAAGGTCTGGACATCAAAGGTTTGATTTCGGAGATCTGTGAGGTCGATCAGCCGGTTGAAGCCGAGCGGCAGGAAGCCGAGAACGCGGAGGCCGAGACCGGCGGCGAAGACGACAAGGGATTCAAGTTCGCGATGTGACGCCGGGCCCGCCAGAATCCGCCCTCCGGGCGGACCCTGTGTCGGAAGCCGCGAGGCCGATGTGGTCTCGCGGCCTTCTTTTTGTTGGCGTCAGTGTCCGTCCCAGCCCGCCTGGTCCACCAACGGTTCGAGGTTCTACGTCTGATAACCTCCAATATGTAAACCTAGGCGCCCCACTGAATCACAACCCCCGACTCTTGGAGAATATGATCTTCTCAGTTTGGGAGCAGAAACCTCAATATTATGTAGAGGGGAAAAGTGCTGTCCTCGGCGGATTGTCCCCTCGCCGAGTCTCAACTAAGGAATTCGGGCTGCCAGCTGTCCCTGAATCGGAGCGCTGGGATTACCCACCCCCCTCCGAAGCTCACCACCGCTCCGGCAATACTGTCAAATCCTTCGACCTAGCAGTAGACCACTCGTATCCCACCATGGTCGACCTGCGTGGATCTGAAGGGGTTCACCCAGCGCGACGGCGGGAACCAGGAAGCCGCTCTCAAGGGTTAATGCTTAGGCGCCGGAGTCGTATTGCATTACCACGTCGGCACCGTCTCCCAGCCGCGATAGAGTGTGAAGTCGGGTTCGATCTTGAAGCCGGTATAGGACGTCTCGTCGGGCACGACGCGGAGGTTGGTGAGGGTTTTCAATTTCGCCAGCAGTTCTCTGTGGGGCAAGATGTGCAATGACGGCTTCGAGAGATCCGGCACTGGCCAGAGGCGGACAGTTTGATCGGCGCCATGGGTAGCGACCCACTTGCCGTCCGGCGACACGCGGGATTCGTAGACGCGCCCCTCGTGGCCGAGGAGAATGTGCGGCTTCTGCTCGGAGATCGACCAGACCAGTGCGCTTCCGTCGCGGCTGCCCGCGGCTATGATCTCGCCTGTCGGGTCGATGTCCCAGGTCCCGGGTTCACCGTGCAGAGAGAATTCCGTTCGCGAGCCGTCTTCAAGATTGACCAGCCACCACGTGCCTTCACTCATGATGAAAATGCGACCGTCAGGATGCGGAAAACTGTACGCGACATCCTCAAAAAGTGTCTCGGCGGTTGCGGTCGCCGGGTCCCATCGGCTCAAAACTCCGCCCCTCTGTACCAGCAGCCGGCCGTCCCGATCGAAGTAAAAAGAGGCGGCGTAACCCTCGCCGGGGCCGTCTAGGTCCCAGCGTCTTCCGGTTTCCAAATCGAGCACACCGACAATCGGAGATCGGTCGTCGGGTTGCGCAGCCAAGAGACGGCCGTTACCGTCCACCTTTGGCCGGCTGCTTCTGACCCCGAGCGGAACCGGGGGACCACCATCCAAGGGCACGCGCCACGACTGCTCAATAGTCGATACAATCAGGAACCGCCCACGGGGGTCCACTGCAATGCCTGTCCCGAACGCCGGTCCTGTCCGATGCACAACGACGGGCCCCTGCCGGCCGTTGCCCGTGAGGGGCCACGCGAGGACCGTGCCGTCAGTCTGCCCCTGCGTGAACAGCCGCGACCCGTCGTGAGCGAACTCAATCTTGGCGATGTCGCCATCGTGACCACGGAGGATCCGACAATACTTTTCAGTCATGGGCCACAACGCGAGGGGGTGGGTGCCGGCGGCGGTTGCCAACCAGCGGCCGTCGGGTGCGAAGGCCAGGGCAAGCCTGGCGTTTCCATTGAGCGACAACGGCTCGGCGCCGGCCGGTCCCCGGAGGTCCCACAGCACCCCGCCCAGCGGGTCCGACGCCTGTGCGAGCAGCGACCCGTCGGGGCTGAAGGCAGTCGACATGGGATCGCCTGGCGGAGCCTCGAGAACGAGCGGCTCGTCGCCGTTATCGGTCCGCCAAACGTAAAGGCGCCCTTCCGCATCACACAGCGCCATCCGGTCGCGGGAGGCGTCAAAGACCGGGCCACCAGCCCCTTCAAGCGTCCCGGGATGCCTGAAGATGATCCGTGGTGGTCTCGCGCCGAGGGACTTGAGGCGGTGCAGGTGCAGCTCGTTGCCAGACGCCACGACAAATAGACCTCGGGAGACGTCCGCGGGAATGAAGCTCTGTGTCCTGGTCACAAAAAATGAGCCGAGGTGCTCTGGTTCGCCGCCGTCGAGCGGCCACCGATGGGTCACGAGCTGATCACCAAGTGATGGCGGCGGGGCGTCGTTTCTTTTGAATGTGAATGAAAGCAATGCGGATTCGTGTGGATCAAAAATGCCAACGGACCGAAGACGAGAGGCCGACTCTGCCCCGTCGACGACCTCGGCCGTCTGCAATGTCTGCTGCATCTGCCACGTTTCGGTATTCCACAGCCGGATTTCGCCATTCGCCCGTAGGGCTGAACTGATCAGGAGACGGGCATCGGGAGAAAAGCCCGGCCAGAACGGCCACCAGTCACCTTCAAAATCTCTGAGCACGACAGGAGGACCACCGCTACGTGGATACAC
>DAOWFV010000127.1 GCA_030637805.1 Acidobacteriota bacterium
ATTGGACGGCGAATCGCGGCGTCCTGTTCACGAAAGAGTTTTTGGTTTTGAGTTTTCATGCACTGGCGTTTGCCCGCCACTGGGTCTCAGGCTGCAGGTCTCAGGCTTCAGGTCTCAAGCTTCAGGTCTCAAGCTTCAGGTCTTTGCATGCACGGAGGTCGCGAAGGAAAGGTATAGAAAAGAAAACGCTTGACATCGCAGAAATCCAGTCAACGATCTTGGTGCGCCCTGAGACCTGAAACTTGAGACCTGTGATGTGCGACCTGCGACCTGCGACCTGCGCCGAGCATCCGCCAACGGATACTTGCGCTTCGCCGCCCTCGCCGAAAACCCGGTGAAATATGCGGGCGGGGAATTGGCGGGCAGGATCCTGGTTAGGTAGACTGTGCTCCGGAAACTGAAAGAACGAGACTCGATCACGGAGCTGATCGAGCGCTCCTTCGAGGTGATACGTGGAAGAACAGATAACGCGGCTGATCGAATCCATCCGCACCGGCATCATCGGTGACGATCGGGCGATCGACGGCCCATTCGGAGTGCGCCGGGTTACCTATGCCGACTACACCGCCTCGGGCAGGTCCCTGAACTTCATCGAGAACTTCATCCGTGATGAGGTCATGCCGCTGTATGCCAACACCCACACCGAGACCTCCACCACGGGGCTGCAGACGACGCGATTCCGGGAGGATGCGCGAAGAATCATCCTCGAGGGGGTGCACGGCAACGATGAGGATGTCGTGATCTTCTGCGGCTCGGGTGCGACCGGGGCGATCAACAAGCTGATCGAGATCCTCAACCTCCGCCTTCCGGCAGATCTCGACGCCCGCTATGACCTCTCCGACCGGATTCCGCCCGAGGAACGGCCGGTCGTGTTCATCGGCCCCTATGAGCATCACTCCAACGAGATCTCCTGGCGGGAGACCATCGCCGACGTCGTGGTGATCGACGAAGACCGGAACGGGCTCATCGACCAGGACCACCTCGAACGCGAGCTGCAGGCCCACCGAGAACGGCCGCTGCGGATCGGCAGTTTCTCCGCGGCCTCAAACGTGACCGGCATCGTCTCCAACACCAATGCCCTGTCCGTGCTGTTGCACCAGCACGGCGCCCTCGCCTTCTGGGACTTCGCGGCAGCGGCGCCGTACATCGAGATCGAGATGAACCCGAAAGGGGAGGGCGCCGACCCGCTGACCGCCAAGGACGCCATCTTTATTTCTCCGCACAAGTTCGTGGGCGGTCCGGGAACGCCTGGCGTGCTGGTGGTGAAGCGAGGCCTGGTCACCAACACGGTGCCAACGGTACCCGGCGGGGGCACGGTGACCTACGTCAGTGCCGAGGGGCACTCCTACATCGCCGATCCGGCCCACCGCGAGGAGGGGGGGACGCCGGCGATCATCGAGTCGATCCGTGCCGGGCTGGTCTTCAAGCTGAAGAGCGCGGTGGGCGAGGACAACATCGAGGAGCTCGAGAGCTCATTTGTCCGCAGGGCCATCGACTCGTGGTCGGCCAACCCGCGTATTCGCATTCTCGGCAACAAGGAGGCCAAGCGCCTGTCGATCGTCTCCTTCGTGATCAACCGCGACGACCGCTTCCTGCACCACAACTATGTAGTGGCCCTACTCAACGACCTCTTCGGCATTCAAGCCCGCGGCGGGTGCTCGTGCGCGGGGCCATACGGCCACCGCCTGCTGCAGATCGACATGGATCGCTCCTCGAGCTTCAGGGAGGCGATCAACCACGGCTGTGAGGGCATCAAACCGGGCTGGGTTCGGGTCAACTTCAACTACTTCATTTCCGAGACCGTGTTCCGCTACATCCTCGATGCGGTCCACCTGGTGGCCGACGAGGGTTGGAAGCTCCTGCCCTACTACCGCTTTTCGATCGACAGCGGTCTGTGGAGGCACCGCGACTTCCAGCCGAAAATGGAGCTCGGCCTGGATGAGCTGAGCTTTGCCTCGGGTCTGCTCGAGTACCGGGGGCGGCACATCAGCGAGCCCGAGAGCGCCCTCGAGGAGTACCTCGAACAAGCACGGCGGGTCGTCGCTGCTGCGGAGGCCGAGTTCGGCGCGGGCGGAGCGTCCGCATCCCTTCCGGATGAGCTGGAGCAGCTGCGTTGGTTCCCGTTGCCGAATGTCGCGATGGGGGACGGTTAAGAAAGGCACGAACCCGACCCGCTGACCGCCGCCCTCTCCATCGGGGCACGACGCGGGAGGGTAACCACACGAGGAGCTCTGTCGTAGGTATGGACAGGAACCCCCGTTTCGGGGGTGACCGGAGAGGCTGAGTATGACGATGCGGATCGGAGAGAGCAGGCTCCTACGGGCACGGGAGGATAGGTGGAGCCATGCTTACAACCCGCTCGATCCGACGATTCTGAAACTCGTGGAGGAGGAGGCGCCCGCCAACCGCAGAGCCGTCCGGCTCGGGATCCTCGCTGCCATTCTCTTCCATGTGGTTCTCTTCCTCATCGTCTTTCCATCGTACATACCCGAGAAGGTGTACCGGGTGGGCGGTACTCCTCGCGTGTACAAGCTGCAGCAAGTCCATTTCTCACCTCCGCCCAAACCGAAGATCCAGCGCCAGGTGGCGAAGCCCAAGGCGAGAATCGTCCCGGTGCCCGACGCGACTCCGGACGACCCCGAACCCCTGCTCCTCGAGGGCGCCGAGGTGTCGGAGATCGATTATCCCGAGGTTGGCATTTCGGTCGTGGTCCCGGCGGGACCGCCGGGGCCGGCCATCGGGCCCATGCAGATCAGCGGAAATGTCCTGGCGCCGGTGCGGATTTTCGCCCCCGACCCCCACTACCCCGAGGAGGCGCGGCATGCGAGGGTCCAGGGGGTGGTGATCCTGCAGACCATCATCAACATCGTCGGCAACGTCACCGACGTCAAGGTTCTCAAGGGCCTTCCCTCGGGCCTCACCGAGTCCGCAGTGGAGGCGGTCTCGCGGTGGCGATTCGATCCCGCCACCCTCGACGGGGACCCGGTAGCCGTCTACTACCTGGTGACCGTCAGCTTTTCTGTGCAATAGGCGCCGCCTCTGCGGCGCCACGATTTTCCTTGGCGTCGCCGTACTTCCGCCTCGTGGCCTCCCCATCCTTCACCCATGCTCGATATGGAATGACAGTTAACCCGCATATCTCACCAGCTTCCTGCTGCGGCCAGCGATGCACCGCACCCAGCGTCGTTTTCTCGCCTCGCGGTGCTCGACGTACTGTCGAGTACGCCTCCGCGCCCCGAGGGTCGAAAACCCCACTGGACACGGCACCTCGCCGCCCTCGCAACGGAACCTGGTGAGATATGCGGGTTGAAAGGAGGTCTCCAATGCAACGCGACGACCGGATCTTTGTAGTGGTGGGCGGGAGTGTTGTCCTCGCCGTGGCCCTGATCGCTGGGCTGGAGTGGCTCGGCTCGGGCATCACCGTCGAGGCTCCGCAGCGGGCGAGGGTCGAGGTGCAGAAGCTGCCGGTATCGGCTCCGGCGATCTCGCCGGCACCGGCCCCGGCGGCGGTGGTCGAGCACCAAACCTCGGCCGGCGACCGCGATCGGCTGGTGCGGGCGGCGGCAGCCGGTCTCTCATCGCATCCCGAGCTCGCTTCGTGGCTGATCCATGACCGCCTGCTGCGCCGCTTCGTGTCGGCCGTGGAGGCGGTGGCGGGGGGCTACAGCCCACGCGACGAGGTCGGGTTCCTGCGTCCGCAGAGGGCATTCATGGTGCGTGAGAACGAGGGTGCCCTTGTGATCACCTCGAGCACTTTCCGACGGTACGACCTGGTGGCGGATGTGCTGGCCTCTCTCGACACCGAGGGAACGGTGGAGCTCTACCGGAAGCTCGGGTCTCAGCTCGAGGAGGTTTACGCCGAGGTCGCCTGGGCGAGCTCGAACTTCGACTCGAGGTTTCGAGAGGCCGTCGACCACCTGCTCGAACTCGAGGTTCCCTCGGGACCCTACGAGGTTGAGCAGCGAGCGATCGTCTACGCCTTCGCCGAGGATGAGCTGGAGCGCCTCAGCGATGCCCAGCGCCAGCTCCTGCGGATGGGCCCGAGCAATGCGCTCAGAGTCCAGGCCAAGCTGCGGGAACTGCGCCGGGCGATGGGGTGGCCTGAGCAGGCGCCGGCCGTGCTGACCGCGGAGTTGGAGGCGGCGCCGCCGACCACCGGGCCGTTGCTGGCTGAAGCGATCGGAGGCGAGTCATCGGTCGACAGCCGGACGGAAGGCATCGCCCCCGTCGGGGCGGCAATCGCGCCGTAACGCGAAGACCAATCCGGGGCGGGCCAACCCGCCGACGGGAGTGGTTTATGGCCGCAGCCGGGGATCGCCGGCGAGCGGCCACCCACTCACGGCGGGGGGTCACGGCGCCCGCAGGGCGCCAGTAACCCGCCCCGGAGAGGCCCTGCTGACTTCGAGGCGGTCTTCTCCCATCGCGCTTCCCGAGAGAGCCCCCTATCACGATGTTGGGACTCGATGATCCGTGCGGTGGTGGCGGCCGTGCCCCCAACATCGTGAAAGACGGCACGTCCGGTCATCGCGCCCAAGCGCGGGCATTACGCTTCAATTCTCCAGGTTGCTTCTCCGCGCCGATAATTCCGAATTCCTAATTCCGAATTCCTAATTCTCAACTGGTCATCAACGACCAAACTGCCACCCACGCCGGCAGGGTGAGCGTGCAGGCAACATAGGAGAGCACCATCACGCTGCCGACCTCGCGTTCGTCGCCGCCGTAGGTTCGGACCTGGAGAACGAGGGCAACTGCCGGCGCCGCCGCAGCCTCAATGACCAGGAAGTCGGCGAGGAGCGGGTTGGTGGCGTGCAGGTCGGTGAGCCGCAGCAGGACCACGGTGAGGGCCGGCAGCGCGAGCAGCTTGACCGCCAATGTGCGTGCCGCGTCCGCTAGGTGCCGGCGCAGGCGAATGCCGATGCTGCCGAGCACGGCGCCGAGTACCAGAGTGGCGACGGGAACCGCGGCCGAGCCGAGGAGATCCACGGCCGTCAGAAATGGCCGCGGGAGCAGAGTGCCGGCGCCGCTCAGGGCGAAGGTGATGGCGACGAGGTTGGCGACCAGTGGTGGTGTGACCAGGTCTCGCCATCCGGGCCTTTCCCCCCGGCCGCCGGTGACCAGGACCTTGCCGAGACTCCATAGCACGGGGTTGTAACCGAGGATGAAGAGGAAGACATACAGCGCGAAGGTGTCGAACCGATCGGGGAACAGGGCCAGCCCTACCGGCAGCACCAGATAGCCGGCATTTTGCATGCCGGCCAGCGGCAGCAGGTTGCGCTTGGCGGGAAGTCGGTCGATGAAGGCCAGCGCCCCCAGCCCGGTTCCCACGAGCGCCATCACGATGCCGATCAGGGGCAGCGCCCACCACCCGGGCTGGCCGCGTGGATCGAGGGTTTCGATCACCTTCGCGAAGATCAGACACGGCAGGAAGACGTTCACCGTGGCGGCGGAGAGACCGTCGATCTGGGTCTGGGTGATCAAGCCCCGGCGCACCAGGAGGCCGGCGCCCAGGATGACCAGGAAGATGCCCGCCATCGCGGACAGTGTCCCGGAGAATGCGGCGAATAAAGCCTCGAACATCTCGGCTCACATGTCGATGCTGTAGACGAAGTTCGCCTTCGGGTGGCGCAGCATGCGCTCGGTTATCAGGGCCTGGGGCACCGCCTCGCCGTCGACCATGCCGGCGGCAAGCTCCTCGGCCCGCTCGCGGTCGCCCCGAGCCTTGATCCCGGCCACCAGGCCCATCATCTTCTCGATCGCCGCCGGCATGCGTTCGAAGTCGATGTGAAAGGCGCCGTGGTCGTCCCCGTTTGCGGCAATCGCATCTGGGTCGAAGGCGAGGGCCCCGTCTTCGAGCAGATATCCGACCTGGATGGCGGCGAGCTGGCTGTATGCCTTCCGCTGGCCGGTCGCGGTGTACATGCCTCGAGAGATATGGCCGAAGGCCCAGATCAGGGCGTCGACATAGCTCTGCCGGTAAAGCTCTGCCGAGATCAGGCCCCTCGAGTGCAGCATCTCGAGGTACCACAGCGCCCCGGTCTGGGCCTTGAGCTCGTCCAGGGTGGAGGCGAGTCCTCCGCCGAAGAGCACCGAGTCGGTCCGCCCGCCCACCTCGTACTCGTGGGACGGGCCGAGGTTGTGGGTGGCCTCGTGGAGGATGGTGCCGAGGAGGCCGGGTTCCGGGCCATCGGTGTAGTGAGCCATGGTTGCCGCGTCGAGGAGCGACTCGGCCTGTGCCCGCCGGATCGCCGCGCTGTCGGCGTCGGTGTAGAGGTTGGTCATCGCCACCGTGCGCCCGCGGCCCTCGTTGGCCACCGGCCCCCAGTTCGGCAGGCTCTGGCCGATGGTCGCGCCCAGGGGATCGCGGTCATCGCCGGCGTTGACGACGATGTCGATAAAGTCCGGAAGGTGGAAGGCGACCTCGCGCGCCGAGTACGGCGGCCCAGACACAAACGAGAGACGGTCCTCCGTCTCCTGTCGGACCGGGGTCAGCCTCTCCTGCCAGGTGAGCGAGTCGCGGTTGATCAGGGCGAGGGTGAGGTGGAATCCGGCCTTCTGCGAGCAGGGCTCCCAGTAGACCTCGTCGGGCGCGATGCGCAGGTACCAACGAGAGTTCTGTACGTTCATCGCCGCCCACGCCTCGTCGGCCGGCGCCCAGTCGTTGTCGGTGAAGCTCTGCGCCGCCGCCCGCAGGTACGAGCGCAGGGCCTCCTCCTCAGGATCGGAGAGAGCGTCGGCCGCGGCGGTCAGCTCCGTTGCGATCGCTCCCATCAAGATCGGATAGGCATCGTTGTAGGGCACGGCCACGAGCTGTCCGTCCACCTCGCGCACCGCGGTAAAGGGGTCGAAGAGCTCCTCCGCGTTGGGGAGGCCCTCGAGACGAGCGCAGAAGTCCTCGTTCTCTTGCATCGCGGCGGGATAGGGATCGACCAGCGGCTTGGGCCCTCCAGGGATTGCCGAACAGGCCGGGTTCAGATCGGTTCCAGGGGCCGCCCCTCGGGGACCCCAATTGCGGCGGAAGAGGCTCTGGCCGGCGAGGTCCATCTCGCCGACCTGGTCGGCCATCGCCGCCGCCCCCACCTGGCGCGCGTAGAGCTTGTCGATCAAATTCGCCGCTTGAAGCATGTGGCGAACGAATGTCCTGTGATCCTCTGGAAGGGTCGTGAGGTCGCTGCGAACCAGGGTGGCGATGCCGTAATCCAGGTCCTCGCGAACCAGCCGCCGGCGCTCACGCTCGGCCGCGTCGAGGCCGTCCTCGGACCCGCCGGGCTGCGCCGCCTCCTTCACGATGCGCCCGTAGGCCTCCTCGAACTCGGGCGTGAAGCGGCCGTCGACCACCCACCGCCACTCGCCGCCGTAGAAGAGCAGCGAGACCACCTCGGCAGGGCTCACGGCACTGTCTTGGTCCTCGTCCGCCACCCAGAACAGGGGCAGGTTGAGGCGGACGGCTGCGCGGTTGAAGTCGTGGCGCGCCACCGCATCGTGACCGTCACGATTTGGGCCCCCCGTGCAGGCGAGTGCAAAAACGAGCGTGGCCAAAGCGAGGGCCGGAATTGTCGCAGAGAAGGTCGAAAGGTTCAGATTCATCTTTCCTCCGTCTTCGGCCCGGGGTCGAAGCCGGGGCATTATCCCTCATCCCTGGACCAGTCAGCCAAACTGACAGAACGCGCCACGATCGGAATCGGATATGATGACGGCAACGAGGATCCAGCAATGACTGGGAATACTCGGACCGAACGAGGCGAGGAAGCAAGCGTCAGAAGGACCTTGCCGACATCATGCGCCTGGTCGAGACCCATCCGGAGCTGTTGGGATTCCTCCCACCAGAGGTCGCGGAACGAATGGACTAGGCGCCGCGCGCCGAGGCGGAGGTTCCCGTGCTGCAAACAGCGGTGGTGATCGACGAGCGGTACGAGGAGCACGAGACCGGGTACGGGCACCCGGAACGCGCAGAACGGGTCGCTGTCCTCCGTGACCTGATCGAAAGCCTCGGCGGCGCCGGCCTCATCCGGCTCGAGCCCCGGCCGGCGACCCCAGACGAGCTGGCGCTGGTACACGCTGAGGAGCACCTGAAGGCGGTGGCGGGCACCGCAGGCGGCGGGCCGCAGGCCTTCGACGCCGACACCCCTGTGTCCTCACGTTCCTACGAGACGGCGCTGCTGGCCAGCGGAGGCCTCCTGGCATTGGTCGACGAGATTATGGCCGGAAGGGCGGACAACGGTTTCGCGCTCGTGCGGCCTCCGGGTCACCACGCCGAGGCTGACCGGGCCATGGGCTTTTGCCTGTTCAACAACGTCGCCATCGCCGCGCGCTCCCTGCGTGAGCGACACGGACTGGATCGGGTGCTGATCGTGGATTGGGACGTGCACCACGGAAACGGAACCCAGCACAGCTTTGCGGGCGATCGGGGGGTCCTCTACGTCTCCACGCACCAGTACCCCTTCTACCCCGGCACCGGCGGCGTCGACGAGGTCGGCGTGGAGGAGGGAGAGGGCTTCACTCTCAACGTGCCGCTGCCTGCCGGCTGCGGCGACGATGAGTTTCTCGATGCTTTCGTGCGCGTGATCGACCCCGTGTGCCGCCAGTTCGAACCCCAGTTCGTGCTGGTTTCCGCCGGATTCGACGCTCACCTCCGCGACCCTCTCGCCTCCATGGGAGTCAGCGAGGAGGGGTTTGGCTGTCTCGCGAGGGTGCTCCTCAGGATCGCCTCCGAGCACGCGGACGGGCGACTGGCCGCGGTGCTCGAGGGCGGCTACGACCTCGACGCGCTGCGCGGATCGGTGGCGCGGGTGCTCGCCGAGATGGACGGTGAGCGCCTCGCCGAAACGCTACCGGCGACCACCGGTGAATGCCCGGCGGTGTCGCGCGTGGCCGAGGTGCACGGGCGGTATTGGGACCCCTAGCCTGCATATCTCACCGGGTTCCGTCTCGAGGGCGGCGAGGCGCC
>DAOWFV010000242.1 GCA_030637805.1 Acidobacteriota bacterium
GGCGGCGCACCGTCGCCCTGTTGGCGATGACAGACCTCGCTGAAGGCTGAACACGCCCGAGGGGTGTGAAACAAATGTGGCGTCTCGGCGTAAGAACGGCGAGGGGAAATTTGACCGAACAAATCAAGAAGACGTTGGCTCGATGGTGGACCGAGTGGCTGCGTTCGGTCCTCTTGATCATTCTCCTGATCACCGCCTTCCGGTCGGCGGTGGCGGACTGGAACGACGTCCCCACCGGCTCGATGAAGCCAACGATCTTCGAGGGCGATCGGATCGTCGTCAACAAGTTGGCCTACGACCTCAAGGTCCCGTACACCACCCGACGCATACTCCAGTGGGGCGATCCACAGCGCGGTGACATCGTGGTGCTCCACTCACCGGCCGACGGCAAGCGCCTGGTCAAGCGTGTGGTCGGTACTCCCGGCGACACGGTGGCGATGTCCGACGACCACCTGATCGTCAATGGTGAAGAAATCACCTATGCGCCGCTGGCCCCGGGCCTGGTCAGCGGCCGTACCCCAGGTGTAAGCGGCCGTTTTCTCGCAACCGAGCACCTCGACGAGGTCCCACACGCGGTGATGATCAGCCCCGGGGTCCACTGTCTGCGAACCTTTGGACCGGTTCAGCTGGCCCAGAGTTCATATTTCGTCATGGGAGACAACCGTGACGAGAGCTTCGACTCGCGCTATTTCGGACCGGTCTCCCGCGACCAGATCGTCGGTCAGGCCACGATCGTCGCCGCATCGGTCGACCCCGAGCGCCACTACTTCCCGCGGTGGGGCCGTTTTCTACATCCCTTGCGCTGATTTCCTCCTGACCCTTCCATGAATCCGTGCCCGTGCCCGAAATTGGAAATTCTCAGAGTGGTGGGTCGGTGACAATTCAGAATTGAGAATTAGTCCAGATGTCCCCTATCCGAATCCCCCATCTCCACCCCGCCGTCCGGGAAGTACTCATTCCAACGCCGGCTCACCTTGTCGGCGGTCTCCGGATCGCAGAAGAGCTCGTCCGGGTACGGCGGCTTCATCCTCGCATCGATCACCAACGGCGGAGTGTAGGACAGGTGATGCCGCACGACCTCGGTGCGCGCCGAATAGATGTCGGCCGCCGGTTCGAAGCGGGTGAAGGTGGTCCACAGAAAATTGACGGTGCTCGCTACCGCTCGCCGCGGCTCGTCGCTGAGCACCACCAGCGGCCAATCGGCAAATGCCGGGTGCGCTGCGAGCCGCGCCCCAGCGCCGGGCTCCTCCCGCCAGCTCGGGCCGCCCACCACCAGACACCCGCCACAGAAGGGAAGAACCTCGGTGACCCCCTGCGGAAGCTCGCGCATGTCGACCTCGTGGGGCAAGGCCCGCACCGGATCGCCGAGACCAAGCAGCACCCCCTTGGAGCCCAGGTTCACCTCGGGCCCCGTGTAGTCCAGAGTGTCCATGGACACGTTCGAGAACACGTACAAATCAGTGGCCGGCTTGGTGCGCTCGAGAATATGCTCGAGCGTCCGGCGGAAATCCCGTAGATCCAGCGGACGATCGGTCACGAGGAGGAACTTGGTCAGACCGAGCTGGCCCTCGCCGAGGATCCGGAAAGCCGAGGCCATGGCCTCACGCCGGTAGCGCTGGCGCACCACCGCCGCCGCAAGTGCGTGATAGCCGGTTTCGCCGTAGGACCAGAGCGACTCCACCGCCGGCATGACCAGTGGGAAGACCGGCGCCAGCAACTCCTGCAATAGATCGCCGATGTAGAAATCCTCCTGCCGCGGCTTGCCCACCACAGTTGCCGGGAAGATCGCGTCCCGGCGGTGGGTCAAATGTTCCACCCGGAAAACCGGATAGTCATGGCGCAGGGAGTAGTAGCCGTAGTGATCCCCGAAAGGCCCTTCCGCCCGCCGCTCACCGGCCGGCACCCGCCCCACCAAGCCAAACTCCGCATCGGCGAGGAGCGGGTGCGGCCCCGGACCCGGGCTCAGACGCAGCCGTCCGCCGGCGAGGAGGGACGCGAGCAGCAGCTCGGGCACATTTTCCGGAAGCGGCGCCACTGCGGCGAGAATCAGAGCCGGCGGGCCGCCAAGGAATACGGACACCGGCAGGTCCTCGCCTCGCGCCTCCGCACGGGCGTAGTGGAATCCTCCACCCTTGCCGATCTGCCAGTGCATTCCGGTGGTCCGCGGGTCGTGGACCTGCATCCGATAGATCCCCAAATTGTGACCTGCCCCGTCGGGATCCTCGGTGTAGACGAGGGGCAGCGTCAGAAAGGGCCCGCCGTCCTCCGGCCAGGACGTGGTCACCGGAAGCGAGCCCAGACCATCCCCTGTTGAAACCACCTCGCTCACAGGGCCACGGGATACCGTCCTCGTCCCCAGCCTGAAGCCGGCCGCCAAGACGTCCCGCGCACCCCACAAGGTGCCGAGGCGAGGAGGAATGCCGGACCGCGCCAGCTCCACGAGACGTTGCACGAGCTGTAGGGGGCGCCGTCCAAAAGCTAACTCGGCGCGGCGCACGGTGCCGAAGAGATTGGTCACCAAGGAAAATTCGCTGCCCTCCACCCGGGTGAATAACAAGGCCGGCCCGCCCGCTGCGATCACCCGCCGATGGATCTCCGCCACCTCCAGGCACGGACTCACCGGGGTCTCAACTACCCGGAGATCGCGGTCGGATTCGAGCTGAGCGAGGAACGCCCGCAGGTCGCGAAATTCGTGGTTTGCCAACATTCGATCCCTTTATATCACTGGACCGCCGCCCGGACAGACGATTACAATGGTGAGAACGGGAGCGGATCTCATATGCACGCCACCATACCGATCACCGATCAGGGCTCGCAAGAAGATTTGGTCTCAGGCCTTTGAGCACCGGCGAAACGATGTCGGCGGAAGGGTATCTGGGCACCGGTTCGGAGTTCGAACGTCTGCTCGGCGAGATATCCGGCCGCTTCCTCCGGCTCGATACCAGGGACCTGGAGATCGGCATCCAGGATGCCCTGAGAAATATCTGCGAGGTCATTGCGGCGGACCGAGGCGCCGTCCTCGAGATCGCAGAAGGTGGAACCACAGTCACCGCAGTGCACGGGTTCGGCCGCGACGAACCGCCCGCGAAAGACCTCAGCGGCCTCTCCCTGACCGAGATGGGCTGGCTCATGGCCCGCCTCCAGCGCCGAGAGGTTGTCCATATTCCTGATGTTGGCAACCTTCCGAAAGCTGCGCGGATCGAACGCGAGTTGCTCGAAAACCGCGGTGTGCGCTCCCTGGTCTGTGTGCCGATCTTCCTCGGCGACTGCCTGCGGGGAATCGCGACCTTTTCGACCACACGACAACCGATGTCCTGGGGGCACGATCAACTCAGGCTGATCGAGGCAGGGGCCGAGGTCCTGGGGACGGCCATCACCCGCCTGCGCACCGAGATGGAGCTCGTGGCCAGCCGAGAGTGGCTCGAGCTGGCGCAGCGGGCGGGACACAGCGCGGCCTGGGAATGGCACCCCGCCGACGACTCCCTCGTGTTTTCGTCGTCCACCGCAGACGTCTTCGGCGTCGATCCCGAGATCCTCCCGCGAACCGGGAAAGAATTGATGGCCTTCATTCCGGCTGCGGACAGCGACCGTATCTCCCGCACGTTCCAGAGGATCTTCAAGACTGGCGAACCCTACAGCATCGAGCACCGTTTTCGCATTCCCGGCCAACGCACCGTGTGGGCGCTGGTTCGCGGCCAGGTCGATTTCGGCGACGACGGCCGCGTGGAACGGGTGGTTGGCGTCTCCGTGGACATCACCGAGCGCAAGCGGGCCGAGCACAATTTGCGCAGCGAGAAAGAGCGTGCTCAGGTCACCCTTGCCTCGATCGGTGACGGCGTCGTACGAACCGATACCGAAGGCCGGGTCGATTTCCTCAATCCGACGGCCGAGCGACTCATCGGCCTCACCCCGGCCCAGGTCTATGGTCAGCCGGCATCCGAGGTCTACCGGGTGGTTGACGAGAGCACCGGCCTGTCGCGACCCAACGTGGTGGAACGATGCCTCGAATCACGTCGAGTCGTGGAGCCGGCGGATGCTTCGCTGCTCGTTCGCGGCGACGGCTCCGAGTTCTCGGTGAGGGAGAGCGCCGCTCCGATCTTCGACCAGGACGGGATGTTGGTCGGTGCTGTCCTGGTGTTTACCGACGTCTCGCAGCTGCGTGCGCTGCAGCGAAGAATGGCGCACCTGGCAACGCACGATCCGCTCACCGGGCTCATTAACCGGCGCGAATTCGAGCTGCGCCTCGCCGACGCGGTGACCGAAGCAGCAGCGTCGACTCGGCGCTCCGCTTTGTGTTACCTCGATCTCGACGAGTTCAAGGTCGTCAACGACACCTGTGGCCACGGCGCGGGCGATGAGCTCCTCCGCCAGCTCACCTCGGTCCTCGGCGCTGTTCTGCCCGCTGGAGACACTCTTGCCCGCCTCGGTGGAGACGAGTTCGGCATCCTTCTCACCGACTGCACCCTCGAGGATGCCACGCGGAAGGCGCGGACTCTGCTCGACGCCGTCCGCCAGTACAGATTCCTCTGGGAAGACCGGATCTTCGAGGTCGGCGCCAGCATCGGCATCGTGCCTGTTGCCGGGAGCGGAGGCAGCCTGGCGGCGCTGCTGAGCGCCGCGGACTCCGCCTGCTACGTGGCCAAGGATCGGGGACGCAACCAGATCCACGTCAGCCAGCCGGACGACTCGGAGATCGCCCTGCGGCACTCGGAAATGCGATGGGTGGAGCGCATCAACCGCGCCCTCGAGGAGAACCGGTTCCGGCTCTACCGACAACCGATCCGCCCTCTCCAGGGACCTGAGAATCCCGAGTATCACGAGCTCCTCTTGCGGTTGGTGGACGTCGAAGGCGGGATCGTCGAACCGAGCCATTTCATTGCCGCTGCCGAACGATACCGCATGATGCCGGCCATCGACCGCTGGGTCATCGGTGCGGCGTTGGACCTTATCAGCCGCCTTGGAGAAACACCCGGCGAACCACTCCCGACCTTCACCATCAATCTCTCGGGTCAGAGCTTCGGCAGCGCCGAGCTCATGGAGTTGATTCTCGACCGGCTTGACCACCTCCGGATCCCTCCGGAGAAGGTGATGTTCGAGATCACGGAGACCGCCGCGATCTCCAACCTCTCCACTGCCCTCGATTTCATACGCACGCTCCGCAACCGCGGATGCCGCTTCATTCTCGATGACTTTGGGAGTGGTCTCTCCTCCTTTCGATATCTCCGGAGCCTGGCGGTGGACTTCCTCAAGATCGACGGCGAGCTTGTCCGTAACATCGCCCGCGATCCCATCCAAAGGGAGATGGTGGCGGCCATCCACCGGATCGGTGACTCGATGGGTATCCAGACAATCGGTGAGTGGGTGGAGAATGCCGAGGTCGAAAACGTGCTGCGCGAAATCGGGGTCGATTATGCGCAGGGATTCGGCGTGGGCCGTCCGTTTCCCATCGTGGAGGAATAATCCTGTTGCCGCGTTGCGGCATTCGAAAAACATCCCTTAGCCCGCCGACGAAAGACACCGGGCCGGTACCGGATCCCCTCGTCCGATGACAGTGCATCTTCAATCTTCTGAAGATCTTGCCTTCGACAATCCATTGCGATCAAGCGTCAAGATTCACTTGACATGCTTGCCGCAGTGCGGTATACATTGACGGTAACGCCGCAGGGCGGCATTTTTTCGCCGGCGCCGTGCTCGGCAATGGAGAGAGATCATGATCCGACTCATCAAACGCTACGGAAGCCGCAAGCTCTACGACACCGAGGAGAGCCGTTATGTCTCCCTCGATGAGCTCGCAGGGTGGATTCGGAGCGGACAGCACATCCGAGTGATCGACAACAAGACTTCGGATGACGTCACCTCTCAGACCCTGACCCAGATCATTTCGGAGGAAGGCCGGAAGGGCACCGCTCTGCTTCCCAACGACCTGCTGCACGAGCTCATCAGAATCGGTGAGCAGGCGGTCTCCACGGGGGTCGAACAGCTGCAGACGGGCATGGACCGCCTGGTCCAGGCATCCATCGACCGGATCGGACCCGTACGGCGCGCGAGGGAGGAGATGGCTCGCCTGCGCGCACGCCTCGAAGACCTGGAATCCTCTCTGGCGGCCATCGATACCGAGCGCGAGGAAACCGAAGATCAGGCGCCGAAAAAAAAGTCCTGACATGATCGACTCTCATCGTTCCTCCGCCAGGATCGGGCTGGCGCTCGCAGGGGGCGGGCCGGAAGGATCGATCTACGAAATCGGCGCGGTTCGCGCCCTTGACGAGGCCATCGACGGCATCGATTTCAACGACCTCGACATCTATGTCGGCGTCAGCGCCGGCGCCTTCATCAGCGCCTGCCTCGCCAACAACCTCACTACCGACCAACTGTGCCGCGCGATCATCAAGCCTGAGCCCGGTGAGCATCCCTTCGTGCCCGAGAACTTTCTCACCCCGGCGATGGGCGAGTTCGTGCGCAGCGGCATCAAGATACCCCGTTTGTTAATGGAGGCCCTCTGGGAGATCCTGTCGCACCCCACTGACGTCAGTCTCTTCGAACCCATGACCCGGTTGTCGCGGGCCCTGCCAGTAGGAATCTTCAAGAACGAACCCATCAGGACCTACCTGAAGAAGATCTTCTCCATGCACGGCCGAACCGACGACTTCCGCCGCCTGCGACAACAGCTGATACTGGTAGCCACGGACCTCGACTCGGGCAGACCGGTGCGATTCGGCGAGCCCGGCCTCGATCACGTGCCGATCTCGACCGCGGTTCAGGCCTCCACGGCCCTCCCGGGCCTCTACCCGCCGGTCCTCATCGACGGCCGCCACTATGTCGACGGTGTTCTGCTCAAGACAGTCCACGCCTCGGTCGCCCTCGACGACGGAGCGGACCTGGTCCTGTGCGTGAACCCCATAGTTCCCGTCGACACCATCCGCTCGGTCGACCTCGGGGTCATGCGACGCGGCCAGCTCGTCGACCGCGGCCTGCCCACGGTGCTGGCGCAGACCTTTCGCACCATGGTCCACTCTCGGATGGGCGTCGGCCTCGCCGCTTACGAGACCCGGTATGCCGACAAGGACGTGCTCGTCTTCGAGCCACGACGAGACGACTACGACATGTTCTTCACCAATGTTTTCTCGTTCTCCAACCGGAAGGCGGTCTGCGAGCATGCCTACCGCAGCATCCGGCGCAAGCTGTGGCGCAACCGGCGCCGCATCGAGCCGATCCTCGAACGCCACGGCCTCCGCCTGCGCACCGAGGACCTCGAGGATCAGGAGCGAGACCTCTGGGAGTCGGTCGGTCTCTACGCCAGGCGACGGCGCTCCACGTCACAACTCAAGGACCGTCTTGACAGGGCTCTGGCCCAGGTCGAGTCCATCGTGGCCGGATACTGAGCAAGAGATTTCGAATTTCGAATTTCGAATTTGTCGGCGCGGTGGGCGATCCGGTATTTCGGGACGTCGTGCCCGCGCGTTGGCAGGCCAGGTCAAAACTGACCTCGGCGCGCGCAATTGAGAATTCAAAATTGAGAATTGAGAATTCCCCCCAGGGCGCCGGTCGTCAGGTTGCGATCTGAAGGGATTCGACGGCTCGCTCGCGGCGTTCCGAGGCTCTCATGAGGTACACTCTTCCGGCGCCCCGGACGTGGGGCAGTCTCAGGACCCGGAGGTCATTGATGAAACCCTGGAAGACCCTCACTCTCACCGTTTTCTGTCTGGCGGCCCTGGTCGTCGGTGCATCTGAGGAGACCCCTCAACGCACACACCGGATCGTTCCGGAGGACTACTTCAGCCTCTCCAGCATCACCGCGGTGGCGGTCTCCCCCGACGGAAGCCGGATCGCCTACACCGAGATGCGTTGGGAGCCACCCGAAACCACCCGCAACTCCGACCTGTGGGTGGTTAATACCGAGACCGGGGCGACGCAGCGCCTGACCTTCGACCGCGCCTGGGAGGCGGATCCCCGCTGGAGCCCCGACGGTCACTTCATTTACCACACCTCCACCACGAGCCGTGCCGGCGAAGAGAAGCCGCCGTACGACGGCAGCAAACAGGTCTGGCGCATCTCCCTGGATGGCGGCGAGGCACAAGCCGTCACCCGCATCGCCGACGGAATCACCCACTATGATCTGGCCGAGGAAGGTAGAGCTCTTTTCTTCACCGCGGGCGAGGAGCAGGTCGAAGACGAGTGGAAGGAGCTCCGTGAGCGCTACGCCGATCTCGAGTACGGGCACGGCGTGACCACCTTTTCCGCCGTGTGGAGGCTCGATCTCGAGACCTGGCGAGCGGAGAAGCTGGTCGAGGCCGATCGCGTGATCCACGCCATGAGCACCTCTCCGGACGGGAGACGCGTGGCCATGGTCACGACACCGGACGACGAGCTGATCCACAAGGAGGGCTGGTCGCAGGTGGAGGTCTATGACGTCCGCAGCGGTGAGACCCTCACCGTCACCCCGTCCTCGTGGCGCCACACTCATCCCAGCCCCTTCGGCTGGGTCAACGACGTCGCCTGGTCTTCCGACGGGCGGGCCCTCGCCTTTTCGGTCTCGTTCGACGGCTACCCGACCATCATTTACTCCGCAGACTGGACCGACGACGAGCCGACCGTGGCCCTCGTCGAACGGCCCCAGGGCGTGAGTGTCATCGGGGGCAGCCTGCAGTGGCGCGGCGGCTCGCACGATCTCTGTTTCCTCGGACAGGACCATGCACGCATGCGCGTCTATGCCCTCCGCGGCCTGCGCGACGGCCGGCCGACGAGCAGCGACGTGCTCACACCCGGAGACGTCACCGTCGAGGCGTTCGGATTCGACCGCGCCGGCGCCACACCGGCCGTGGTCACCGGCACTCTCACCCACCCGGCGGATATCTTCCTGGTCGGCAAGGACGGTGCTCTCCGCCGTCTGACGAAGGTCAATCCACAGGTAGATACCTGGCTGCTGCCGCAGATCGAGATCGCAAAGTGGACCAGCAGCGATGGCCGGGACGTCGAGGGGATCCTCGAGCTGCCCCCCGGCTACGCCGTAGCCGACGGCCCCCTGCCCCTGATCGTCGAGATCCACGGCGGCCCGACCGCCGCGACCTTTTACCGGATGCGCTTCTGGATCTATGGGCGAACCCTCGCCGCAGCGAACGGGTACGCCCTCCTCAGCCCCAATTACCGCGGCTCGACCGGATACGGTGACAGCTTCATCACCGACCTCATCGGTCACGAGAACGATATCGACGTCAAGGACATCCTCTCGGGCGTCGATTCCATAGTCGAACGCGGAGTCGCCGACCCCGAGCGGCTGGCGGTGATGGGATGGTCGAACGGCGGCTTCCTGGCCAACTGCCTGATCACCACCACCGATCGCTTCAAGGCCGCCTCGAGCGGCGCCGGGGTGCTCGATCAGAACATCCAGTGGGCGACCCAGGACACTCCGGGCCACAACATCAACTTCATGGACGGAAACCTTCCATGGGAGAACCCCGATGCTTACCACGCCGCATCACCGCTTTACAGCCTGGGTGCGGTGACAACCCCGACCCTGATCCACGTCGGCGGCAGCGACCCGCGGGTTCCGCCGGCCCACTCACGGGCCCTCTACCGCGCCCTCCGCCAGTACCTGGGGATTCCGACCGAGCTCGTGGTCTACCCGGGCGCCGCCCACGGCCTCTCCACTTACGAGCACCGAAAAGCCAAGATGGAGTGGGATCTGGCCTGGTTCGAACGCTACCTCGGCGCGTCGGAGGAAGCCGAAAGCCGATAGCTGTCAGCGATCAGCAGTCAGCTATTGGGCTTCAGGTCGCAGGCTTCAAGGTTCAGGTCACAGGCTTCAGGGTTCAGGGTTCAGGTAGCAAAAAGAACCAGAAAGGACTTGACATCGCGGGAGCCCAACCGCCGATTCTGGTGCGACCTGCAATGTGCTCCCTGAGACCTGCGACCTGTGACCTGCGATGTGCGACCTGAGACCTGAGACCTGAGACCTGAAGCCTGACAGCTGACGTTGTCAGCTGTCACGGCGCCTCGAAATGAGTTACCTGGCGGATGGTCCAGCCCTTTCCGTCGAAGGTCTTGAGCGCCGCCGTCGACTCGATGAAGTCGATCTTCTGCGCAACCGGCGCCAGCTTGGTCAGAATTGCGACAAGCCCCGAGATCAGCTGCTGGGTCTGCGGGTCCTTCGCCTGCATCCCGGCCATGCTGACACCCATGGAGACCATCCCCAGCATCTTCGCCAGATCGTCGCCCAGCTGGCGCTGATCGCTCAGGGAAACGGTCGTGAATGGGCCCTCGGGTGCTATCCACTCTGCTACCGCCCGGGAGTTTTTGCGGATGCCCGGGTGATCTCCCGCCGCGGTATCAAGGCAGGTCAGCACAGCCTCCGGTGAGGAGGAAAAGATCAGGTGGTCATCGGCCACACCCCACACCACCGGCTTCGGGGACATACCAACGGACAGGCTCTCGAAGCCCTCGAGACGCTCGTTCAGGACCGGCGCCCGACGCACCGCGACCATTCCCAGCATTGGCTGCTCCTGGGCCGCTCCGGCGAGCTTTTCGGTCAGCATCCCGAGTCCGGCATTCACCCTCTCACGTGCCTTGTCCGCGTCGTTCACCTTGAGCATGACGACCGTTCCCAGGTCCTTCTCGAGGGACACCACGACAAGACTGCCGTCGATCCACCCCAACAGGTCTTTCTCGATATCGAAGCCCGCGCTCTTCTGGAGCTCGGCCCATTGCCCAAGCAGGCTCTCTCCCTCCTCACCCGCCGCCCGGATCGTGTCCTCGACAAAGGCGTACAGCGCGGTCGGGTCGACACCGCTGGAGACCACGAACGAGGCCGTCTCCTGCGGCAGGTAGCGGTCGAAGTCGGGTGAGTAGGCCCGCCCGGCGATCACCGGGTAGATCGGGTTGCTCTTTGCATCCGCAACCAGCTCGGCCCGCGAAACCGTGTGCAGCGAATATCCGTCGGTGAACTTCACCGACGCGACGTGGTCCAGGATCGAGGGCACGCCCATCACCCTCTCGGCAACGGCCCGCGCCATCTTCGACCAGTCCCCGCCCTGCTCGGCGGCCATCTCGGTCGCGTGGGCCAGCGCCTTGGCGTAGCGCGGGTCCGAGCGGATGCTCTCGAGGTCCGGATCCGTTGAGATGTGGCTGGGGCTGTAAAACCCCCCCTCCACGGCGCGCTCGAGGAACTCCAACGCCTTATGCTGGTTTTCGTTGAGGGCCTGGAAACACGCGAGGTAGTACAGCACTCTCGAATCGGAAGGCGCAACCGCATATGCCGCTTGGACGAGTTCGAGCCCCCTGGCGTAGTCTCCCTCCTCGTAGACCTGCCACGCTTGCATGGAGAGCTCGTGGGCCTCACCCTCACGCACCGAGTTGAGGACCACGTCCTTTGGCTTTTCCATTTCGTCGAAGATGCGGTCGGCCAGCCCGCGGACCGAGGAAAGCAGGGCCTTCATGTCGAAGAAGGTGCGGCCGTCCTCCGCCTTCGGCAGTTCGGAGAATGCACCCAAGAACCGCGGGTCCTTGCCGAGGGCACCAACTCCCTTGGTCTCGCCCACGCCGAGCGCCAACACCTGATCGAGGATCTCCTCACCAACGGCGATGATGATGAGGCCATCCCGGCGCGCCACGCCCAGCAGCACCGACGGCGCCCCCTCGGCCGCCGACAGGAGATCGACCACGGCCACCTCGGCGCCATGGCGTTTGTTCTGCTCGACAGTCATCCGCTCCGTGCCGA
>DAOWFV010000170.1 GCA_030637805.1 Acidobacteriota bacterium
ATGGACGATGCGACCGAGGCGGGGCGGCAGCTCGCTGCGCAGCTCACTGACGGATTCAGGGGTGTCGCGCAGAATGGCCGAGACGAGCTCGGCCACGGTGTTGCCCTGAAACGGTCGCCGGCCCGACAGGATCTCGTGAAAGACGATGCCGAGCGAGAATATGTCAGTGCGAGAGTCGACCGCCAGTCCCTTGGCCAGTTCAGGCGACAGGTAGGGGGCCGTTCCCAGAACCGTGCCATCCCGAGTGAGGCCTTCGGTATGGGCCTCATCGCTGATTGAAATCTCGGTTCCCGCGTCGGTCTGGTGGAGTTTGGCCAGACCGAAATCGAGGATCCAGACCCTCCCGTCCTCGCCGACCATGATGTTGCTCGGTTTGAGGTCCCGGTGGGTGATGCCCTTGCGATGCGCGGCGCTCAGAGCATCGGCCAGGGGCAGGGCCATCTGGAGGAAGCGCTCGAGCGGCAGCCCCTCCTGGGGAATCAGCTCGCCGAGGGTCTTGCCCTCAACCAATTGCATGGTGATGAACTGGATGGGCTCCGCGTCATCGGCCGGGCCTCTTGCAGTTTCGATCGAGTAGATGGTGACGATGTTGGGGTGATCGAGCGCCGCGATCGCTTCAGCTTCGCGCTGGAACCGCTGCCGCCGGTCTGGATTATTCGCTACCTCGGGCGGCAGTATCTTGAGTGCCACCTGCCGTTTGAGCTTGGTGTCCTCGGCGGCAAAGACCTGGCCCATGCCGCCGGCCCCGAGCTCGCGGACGATCTGATAATGGCCCAAAGATTGGCCCAACACGTTACTCTCCTTGCCGGCAATAGTTGCCTAACGGTTAAGCAACACGTTTTCGGTGCGGCGAATTTCAAGGACCTGAGACGACCACGCACGCCGCCGCGAAGAACTCCATTGACACGCCTGGGAATGGAATCTATGCTCTTGGGTGTTGAGATGAGCGTATGAGCAGTCGTCGAATGTTCTCCGTGGCCCTCCTTGGCCTCCTCGCCCTCCCGGGCTTGGTGGCGGGAACCGGCTTTGCCACCTGCCTCCCCGAGGGGGCGGCGCAGGAGACGTGCTGCTCGGCGCCCATGTCAGCTGCCGATGTGGAAGGCTCGTGCTGCGCGGTCGACGAGACGCCTTCGTCTGAGAGCGTGGGCACCGGCGATACCTGCGTCTGCTCGCACGCGCCGCAGGCGCCGGCAGTGGCGATCAAGGCTCTATCCCCAACACAGCCGACCACCATCACGTTCCTTGGGCGCTGCGAAGCGTTCCACCAGGCTTCTTCCGGCCGCGGCCCCGCCGCGGTTTCAGGCGCCGCACCGGCGCCTCCCCCCGCACCGGCAGTCTTCCTCCTGGACTGCGCCTTCCTGACCTAGAGCAATTCGCGTCGCGAATTGCTGATGGGGGAGAAGTACGTCTTCTTCCCGCGTTCAAAAGGGGTCAGGAATGGAAAGGTCAAGAATTTTTTCAAGAGGCGGTGCGACGCTGCTGGTCGTAGTCGTTCTTTCGGTTGCGGGTTTGGGCGCTGCGGACACCGAAAACGTTGTTGGATTGACGGCGGCCGATGACATCGTCTCTTCGCTAAGCGATGTCAAGCTACGGCTGTTACTCGAGGAGGTCCTCGAACGAAACCCGGGGCTCGCTCGCCTGCGGGCGCAGGCGGATGCCGCCGATCAGCGCGTACCTCAGGTGAAAGCGTGGCCCGATCCGGTCGCCAGCCTGACGTTCTTCGTCCTGCCTCCGCAGACCCGTGCCGGTCCGCAGCGGGCGGCTCTCAACCTCGCGCAGAGATTTCCCTGGTTCGGCACCCTGGAGATCCGCGAGAAGGCCGCTTTGTGGGAGGCGGCAGCCGGTCGGGCGAAGGTAGAGGCCGCCCGGCTGCGGATCGTAGCCGAGGTTCGGAAGGCCTACCACGAGCTGATTTTCCTTGAGGCCCAGCGCGGGATCGTAGGGGAAGATCGCGTCACCCTGGAGCACTACGGAGAGCTCGCGCTCGCCCGCTACGCCTCGGGCGTTGGTCTCGGACAGGCGGTGGTCAAGATTCAGGCCGAGATCACCCGCACCGAGACCAGACTCCTGGGAATCGCGGCACGCCGGGCGGCGGTGGAGGCCGAGGTCAATGCCCTGCGAGATCGGCCGCAGTCGACACCGGTCCTCGTGGGTGAGGTTGGGACTGCGCCTGCAGAGGAGCTCGATGCGGATGAGCTCAATCGGCGCGCAGTCGGCCGGCGCCCGGAAATCGTTGTTGCAGAGGCCAGGGTGGAGGCCGCCGCGGCCCGCGTCGAGCTGGCACAGAAGGCGTCCAGCCCCGGGGTGATCCTGGGCCTCAACTATGGATATGTCAGCCGCCGAGACGATGCCGCCGGCCGTGAGAATCCCCCCGAAAACAACGGAGACGACATCCTCGGTCTCACCGGGGGCATCAGCCTTCCGTTGTGGAGCAAGAAGCTGTCGGCGGGAGTCGAGGAAGGGGTCCTGACCAGGCTCGCTGCCGAGGAGGGCCGGCGGGAGGCGACGGCCGAGATCGAGGGCGCCCTCGGCGCCCTCCTGCACCGTATCCCGCTGCTCCGCGAGCAACTGCGCCTCTTCGACGAGGTCCTGCTCATCCAGGCCGCGGAGTCGCTGCGTTCGGCGGAGTCCGCCTACGCCGCCGGCTCGGCCGGCGCCCTCGACCTGCGCGATGCCGAAAGGGTGCTGCTCCAGGCTCGCATCGCGGCGGAGAGGGCCCGCGCCGATCTCAGCATTTCCTTTGCGGAGCTCGAGGGCGTTGTTGCCGGACCCGTCACAGATGGTCAGAAGGAGATCGACCGATGAAAATGAACAACACGAACTTCAGTCTCGACCTGAAGAATCAAGGGAGCGGGGGAGCAGGACGGCAGAGAGGTGGAGCCGCCACGCGCGCGATCCTCTGGGCGCTGGTCGGCGCCGTGATCATGTTGCTTCTGGTGGCTGATCCGCTGGGGGTGAGTCCGGTGGATGAGTGGCTAGGGGTCGGGCACGGGCGCGGGAACGAGGGGCATGTCCTCGAGAAATCAGTTCTTTGGACGTGCCCGATGCACCCGGACGTTTTGGCCGAAGAGCCGGGGTCGTGCCCCATCTGCGGGATGGATTTGGTGCAGGTGAGAGCAGAAGGGGAGGATGCCGGGCACGGGCAGGGGCAGGAGCACGGAGATGAGCTGTGGACCTGTGGGATGCACCCCGAGGTGTTGCTCGACGAGCCGGGTTCTTGTCCGATTTGTGAGATGGATTTGGTGCCGGTGAGGAGCGGAGGGGAGGAAACCGGGCGGGGGCACGGAGAGGATGAGGGTGATCGGGAAGTATTGTTCTACCGAAACCCCATGGATCCGAGCATCACCTCGCCGGTTCCTCGCAAGGACGAGATGGGGATGGACTATGTCCCGGTCTACGGTGACGAGGCGAAATCGGTTGCCGGAGAGGGTGCGGTGGTGACCATCGACCCCGCCGTCCAGCAGAACATGAACGTCGTCACCGAGCGGGTCTCGCGCCGCGACATCAGCCGCGAGATCCGCACCGTCGGCTACCTCGGCTATGACCAGGAGCGGATGGTCTCGGTGACCACCAAGTACCCGGGCTTCATCGAGAAGACCTACGTCAACCATATCGGGCAACCGGTGGAGAAAGGCCAGCCGCTCTTCGAGGTCTACGCTCCCGAGCTGGTGCAGACCGAACAGGAGCTGCTGTCGGCCATTCGGTACGCCCAGCAGCTCGCCGCCTCTTCGGAGGATGTGCGCCTCCGTGCCGACCGTCTGGTCGAGGCTGCCCGCACGCGGCTCAAGTACTGGGACATATCGGCCGAACAGATCCGCCGCCTCGAGGAGACCGGCGAGGTCTTCCGCACCCTGCAGGTGGTGGCGCCGGCGACCGGGGTGGTGATGAAGCGCATGCCCGGTCTCGAAGGCATGGCGACGCGGCCGGGGATGGAGTTGCTCCACATCGCGGACCTCAGCAATCTGTGGTTAACCGTCGAGGTCTTCGACAACCAACTGCCGTGGGTCGACGTCGACAGCTCGGCGACCGTCACCTTCAGCTATCTGCCCGGCGAGACCTTCCGCGGACGCGTCCGCTACATCGAGCCCGAGGTGTCGGAGAAGACCCGTACCGTGCAGCTGACGCTCGACGTTCCCAATCGAGGCGGCCGTCTGCGGGTGGGGATGTACGCCACGGTCCTCTTCGAGCCGGTGGCGGCCAAGAACGCCATCACCGTACCGTCGGAAGCCGTGTTGCGCACCGGTGACCGCAACGTAGTGGTTGTCGCTCTGGGGGGTGGGCGTTTTGCGCCGCGCGAGGTGAAGCTGGGCCCGCAGGGAGACGGCTTCGTACAGGTCCTCGAGGGGCTCTCGGACGGCGACGAGGTGGTCACCTCGGCCCAGTTCCTCATCGACTCCGAATCCAATCTCAGAGAAGCGATCAAAAAGATGATCGCCGCCAAACGTGGGGGAGGTGAGTGATGGCTTCGGTGCCTTCCGCATCTGCCTCTCTCCTTCTGCAATTCCGGGCGGAAACGTCACGCAGTGACCGCCCGAGCTGTCATTCTGAGCGGAGGCGTCACACAGAGGCGCGAACCGGAGAACCTGTCATCCTGAGCGAAGCGCCTCGGGCGCGGAGTCGAAGGATCCCCCGAAGGAAGAGAGGGGCTGAGATCTCAACACTCTCCTACTTCAGGGGATCCTTCGACTCGCTCCGGTCCTTCGGACCTTCGCTCCCTCAGGATGACAATAGTTGTGTGGCGTCCCCTCCAAGTGCCTCGCGAGAAGGTAGGGGAGGGCGACTCTCATGCTAAACAAGATCATCGAGTGGTCCCTCCGCAACCAGCTCATAGTGGTAATCGCGGTGATCTTCGCTATCGTCGGCGGGGTCTGGGCCATGCAGTCCATCCGCCTCGACGCCATCCCCGACCTCTCCGACGTCCAGGTCATCATCTACACCCAGTTTCCCGGGCAGGCGCCGCAGGTGGTGGAGGACCAGATCACCTACCCCATCTCGTCGAAGATGCTCTCGGTGCCCTTCGCCAAGGTGGTGCGCGGCTACTCCTTCTTCGGCTTCTCCTTCGTCTACGTGATCTTCGAGGACGGCACCGATCTCTACTGGGCGCGCTCGCGGGTGCTCGAGTACCTCAACGGCCTTGGCGGCCGGCTACCGGAGGGTGTTACACCGCAGCTCGGGCCGGACGCCACCGGCGTCGGCTGGGCCTTCATGTACGTACTCAACTCGCCTCAGCGTTCGCTGGCCGACCTGCGTTCCTACCAGGACTGGTACCTCAAGTACGGGCTGATGTCCGTCGAGGGCGTTTCAGAGGTGGCCTCGCTCGGCGGTTTCGTGCGCCAGTACCAGGTCGAGGTCGACCCGATCCGGCTGCGCGCCTACGATATTTCCCTGTCCAAGATCAAGACGGCCATCAAGCGCTCCAACTCCGACGTCGGCGGCCGTCTCGTCGAGATGGGCGAGCGCGAGTACATGGTCCGCGGCCTGGGCTACGTCAAGGAGGTCAAGGACCTCGAACAGATCCCGCTCGACGTCGGACCCGGCGGCACCCCGGTCCTGCTCAAGGACGTCGCCAACATCACCATCGGGCCCGAGATCCGGCGAGGTGTCGCCGACTGGAACGGCGAGGGTGAGACAGTGGGCGGGATCGTTGTGGTGCGGTCCGGCGCCGACACCCTGTCCACAATCGCCCGCGTCAAGGAGCGGCTGGCCGAGCTCGAGCAGGGCCTTCCGGAGGACGTGGAGATCTCGGTCGCCTATGACCGCACCGACCTGATCAACCGCTCGATCGAGACCCTGACCCACACCCTCCTCGAAGAGTTGGTCATCGTCGCTCTGGTGTGCATCGTCTTCCTCTTCCATTTTCGCTCGGCGTTTGTTGCCATCGTCTCCATCCCGATCTCGATTCTGCTCGCCTTCATCGTGATGAGGATCCAGGGCCTGGGGGCGAACATCATGTCGTTGGGGGGCATCGCTATCTCCATCGGGGTGCTGGTGGACGCCGCCATCATCATGGTGGAAAACGCCCACAAACACCACGAGGAGTGGCAGGGTAAGCGCTCCCACTTCGAGATCATCCTGCGCTCGGCGCAGGAGGTTGGGCCGACCCTCTTCTTCAGCCTGCTGGTGATCACCGTTTCCTTCATGCCGGTCTTCACCCTGCAGGCGCAGGAGGGGCGGCTCTTCACACCCCTCGCCTTCACCAAGACCTATTCGATCGCCATGGCCTCGCTGGTGGCGGTGACCATCATCCCGGTGCTCATGTTCTGGTTCGTGCGCGGAAATATCCGTCCGGAAAAAAGGAACCCCATCTCGCGCGTCCTGCGGTCCCTCTACACACCGGTCCTCAACGCTTCCTTGAGGTGGCGCTGGCTGGTCGTGGTGCTGGCGATCGTCGCGGTGGCCTCGGTGTGGATCCCCATACAGCACATCGGCTCGGAGTTCATGCCGCCTTTGTGGGAGGGCGATCTGCTCTACATGCCCACGACCTTTCCGGGCATCTCGATCACCAAGGCTCGTGAGCTGCTCCAACAGACCGACAAGATCATTCGCGAGTTCCCCGAGGTGGAGTCGGTGCTCGGCAAGGTTGGTCGTGCCGAGACCGCCACCGACCCGGCGCCTCTGTCGATGATCGAGACCACCATCGTCCTCAAGGACCCCTCCGAGTGGCGGCCGGGGATGACCAAGGACAAGCTCGTCAAGGAGCTCGACCGGGCGATCCAGTTCCCCGGCCTCACCAACGCCTGGACCATGCCCATCAAGACCCGTATCGACATGCTCTCCACCGGCATCAAGACCCCGGTCGGGATCAAGGTCGGTGGGCCGGATCTCGCGGAGCTCGAACGCATTGCCCGCGAGGTCGAGGCGTTGGTCAAACCCCTGCCCGGAACCTTGTCCGCCTTCGCCGAGCGGGTGACTGGAGGCAACTACCTCGACTTCGAGATCGACCGCGAGGCGGCGGCCCGCTACGGTTTGACCGTGGGTGACGTCCAGGACGTGATCACCTCGGCCATCGGCGGAATGAACGTCAGTTGGACGGTCGAGGGGCTCGAGCGGTACCCCATCAACATCCGCTACCCACGCGAGCTGCGCGACGACATCCAGGCCCTCTCCGAGACCCTGGTGACCGCGCCCACCGGCGCGCAGGTCCCGCTGTCGCAGCTTGCCACGATTCGAATTCACCAGGGCCCTCCCGGCATCAAGTCCGAGAACGCCCGGCCCAACGCCTGGGTCTACGTCGACCTGCGCGATATCGACGTCGGGACCTGGGTGAAAAGGGCGAGGCAGGAGGTCGCGGACAGGGTCGAGCTGCCCGCCGGCTACACGATTTTCTGGTCGGGCCAGTACGAGTACATGGAGCGCGCCAAGGCGCGCCTCCTGCTGATCGTCCCCATAACCCTCTTCCTGGTCTTTCTCATCCTCTACGTCAACACCAAGTCGATGGTCAAGACCGCGATCGTTCTGCTGGCGGTGCCGTTCTCCGCGGTGGGCGCGATCTGGCTGCTCTACTTCCTGGGCTACAACTGGTCTATCGCCGTATGGGTCGGGATCATTGCCCTTGCCGGCCTCGACGCCGAGACCGGGGTGGTAATGCTGCTCTACCTCGACATCGCCCACGAAAGGTGGAAAGAGAAGGGGAGGATGGCCACCTACGCCGAGCTCACCGAGGCGGTGGATCACGGTGCGGTGCAGCGCATCCGGCCCAAGATGATGACCGTCGCCGCCATCCTCTTTTCGCTGGTTCCCATCCTGTGGGCCACCGGCACCGGCGCCGACGTCATGCGCCGGATCGCCGCGCCGATGGTCGGCGGGGTGGTGACATCGTTCATCGGTGAGCTCGTGGTCTACCCCGCGCTCTACTTCATCTGGCGCTCACTGAAATTGAAGAAGGGTCCGCTCTTCGAGACGCCAGAAATAATAGAATGAGAATGGATCTCGTTGAAAATCGCTTGTCCTTGATAGGAATCCACAGCACACGGAGGTGCCTTATGAGACGGTTCGTTTTTCTGATGTTTTCGGGGTTGCTTGCCATGATTACAGCAGCCCCTGTTTTTGCCCACCACGGTGGCGGTATGGGGGTTGGCGGGCCCCAAATGTCCGGCGCCGGAATGATGATCGTCGCCGACGACAGTAGCCTTCTGGTCACCAACATGGACATGTCGGGGATGATGGACGGCTCGGGCTCGTTCGACCGGGAGCTGGTGAATATCGATGCTGACGGCAATGAGCGCTGGCGGGTGAGCTTCACCGACGGCTGGCCGATGATGCCTGCCACCGACGGCGACCTGGTGGTCGTGGTGCTGGTGAACGACCGGTTCATGGGCGACGGCGGGATGGGCGACGGGGAAAATCCCGGTGGCGGCATGGGCGGTGGCATGAAGGCCTTCGGTACAAAGGCCAGCGATGGCGACGACAGCGTTGTCGTGGTCGGTCTCAATCTGGCAACCGGGGCCGAGCGCTGGCGCACGAGCTTCACCGGCGACATGGGTTCGATGGGCCAGTTCACACCCGACGGGAATCAGATCTACGTGTCCCTCATGGACATTGACGGCGATCATGGGGTCGGTATGGGCTCGATGAACCAGGGCCAGTCATCCGGCGTCGGCATGACCGCGTCGACCACCGTGGTCGCCCTCGACCGCAGCGGCAACACGCTGTGGACACATGATCTCAACTCGTTCGGCGGCATGGGCGGCGGGAGGTAAGCCATGCGCAAGCTCATTCCAGCTGTTGTGCTCGCGGCGCTGCTCTGGGGGGCGCCGGCACCCGCTCTCGCCGACTCCAGCGGCCACCTCGAGGGCTACGTGCCGGCGGTGGCCCACCTTGAGGGAAGTTTTGATTCGTTCTGGACCACAGATGTGTGGATCTATCAGCAGGGGGCGACGGTGATCCATCTCTGGCTCAATCCGCCCGGCCAGGACAACACGGACGGCGAGAGCTTTGTCGTGCCGCTCGACGAGCCCGTGGTCTTTCTGCCCGATGTCGTGGCCTCCGTCTTCGGCACCGAGGGCTCGGGCAGCCTGCACTACCTCGCCGACGGTCCGGTAACCGTGACCAGCCGCACCTGGACTCCCGGGGCTGAGGGCGGGGGCTACGGCCAGTCAATTCCCGGTCGACCGCTCAGCTCGGCCTCGATCCCGGGTACTGGACAGGCGGGCGCCCAGCGCGTGGTGCTCAACAAGAACGCCGACTTCCGCGCCAACTACGGGATCGTCAACGTCACCGCGGTCCCGGTCTCGGTGCTGGTGGAGATCTTCACCTCAGACGGTGAGCCGGCCCCGGGCGATACCTCGTTCACAGTCGATCTGGATTCCTTCGGCATGACCCAGATCAACGGCATCCTCAGACGGGTGACAGGGGGTGACCAGGACGGCCTCATCATACGCGGCAGCGTGATCTCGGTCGCCGGGGCGATCCTGACCTATGCCAGCGACGTCAATAACACGACCAACGACGGCGCGTACCAGGCGGGTTTCCGGTTCGCATTCTGAGACCTTCATATGCTCTATAGATGATAGCTGAGGCTCACGCCGCAGCTATCATCTGTTTTCCCTTCATGTTAATTGAGGGATAATGCACATGATGGATGATGATGCGACTCGTCAAGCGGTTCGGGAGGCATACTCGAGCGCAGCGAGAAGGCCGAAATCCGAGCACCCGTTTCCGGTGGGCCGGAGATTCGCTGCGTCTGTCGGCTATCCGGCAAAGGTGATACGCGCCCTCCCGGAGAAGGCGGTGGAAGCCTTCTCGGGCGTTTCAAACCTGGCGGTCGCTTCTGATATCAACGCCGGTGAGAGGGTGCTGGATGTGGGGTGCGGCTCCGGCCTTGACGCCCTCGTGGCTTCGCGGCGGGTCAGCCCCGGTGGTTGGGTGATCGGCGTCGACTTCAGTCACGCCATGCTCGTAAGAGCCGATGAGGCCATACGCGAGGATGGCGCGTCAAACATCCAACTCGTTCTGGCCGAGGGCGAGCGGATTCCCCTCGCCGATGGATCGATCGATGTGGCTCTCGCCAATGGGATTTTCAACCTCAACCCGTACCGGTCAGAGATTTTTCATGAACTCGCCCGCGTCGTCAGGAAAGGCGGCACGGTGCGGGCGGCCGAGCTCATTATCAAATATCCTCTTCCCCAAACGGAGCGAGGGGACCTCTCAACCTGGTTTGCCTGAATCGCCGGCGCTAAGGAAGGCGGCGCCTTCCTCGACGAATTCAGGTCGGCGGGGTTCTCGGAAGCAAGGATGATCCGGACGATGAGGAACGCACGCACCAAACATTCGGCGGTCATTGCTGCAGAAGTGTTGGTGTTTCGCTAGCCCGTACTTCTCACCACATCGCGTTGCGAGGCCCGCGAGATGTCGTGGGATGTGGCGTTTTCGACCTGAGGGCCGCGGAGGCATACTTGACAGTATGTCGAGCAGCCCGATGCGAGAAAACGCCGCAGATTGCGGCGTATCGCGGGCCGCAGTAGCGAGGAGGTGAGAAGTGCCGGCTAGCCCGGCCGACCGGGTTTCGTACTGTGGGCGGCGATGCGTAGATTACCGACGGTCGAACAATCGCCGCAGCCGGGGTGA
>DAOWFV010000132.1 GCA_030637805.1 Acidobacteriota bacterium
CGCAAGGGACTGCTTCACCATCGCTGTGGTGGTGGCAGGACTCACAATCGTCCGCAATTTCGGCATGCATGCCGTGGCTGAACTCCACCGCGCCGAACCAATCGGCGATGCTGTCCAGAACCACGACCTCCGGGGAGACCGTCTCGTTCTCAGCGCCGCTCCCTACGGCCGCTCCCACGACCACAACAATCAGAAACACCCCACAGATTGATCCAGTTCTCATGAAATAACCTCCGTGGCGCACGATGGCGCGAGGTGCGGCGCGCAGGCGCCGCAGAAATGTGAGTCCTTCAAATCAATGTGCTCGGGCAGCCGTGAGGCTGCCATTACGCACCAAGGCAGGCGGCAATGAACGAGACCAAAAGTATGGCCGAGCTCGTGCAGCACCTCCTTGAGCAATCGTCCACGCAGTCGTCCGGCATCCTGAGGCGCACCGGAGAACTCGGGACGCAGGCGAAACAGCGAAGCCACGCCTACCTGACCGTCCAACTGGGCAGTTCCAAAGACGTGTGTGAAAACGGGCAGGAAGAGGTCCACAGCCGCAACCGCGATGCGCCTTGCTCCAGGCGCCGGCGGCGGATCGAGCAACCGTTCCAGGAGCTCGGTGGCAAGGTATTGGCGGCGCTCCAAGTCAAGCGCCGGATCCGGGTCGAGAACGGAGGCGGAAATCTGCACCTCGCTGTGAAGAAGAGACGCGAGGTCCTCGCGCAGGTCGACCATCACCGATGGCGGCAGTGCGCCAACTCTCACCAGCTCGAGCCACCAGCCGGAGGCCATCATCCATCTATCCCCTACACCCTCCTAGCGCTCGATACCGTATTTCCGCATCTTGTTATAGAGCGTGACACGGTCGATTCCAAGGATGCGGGCCGACTGGCTGACGTTGAACTCGGTGCTCTCCAGGACGCGCTCAATATGGCGGTGCTCGATCGCGGAGAGGGAGAGCTGATCCCCGTCCTCGGGCTCTCGCTGGGGACGGTCGTGGCCGCTGATCGGCAGGTGCTCGGGTTCGATGGTGGTCCCGCGACAGACCACGAGCGCTCGTTCAATGGCGTTGGCGAGCTCGCGAACGTTCCCCGGCCAGGAGTAGCTCTCCAGCAAGCTCTCAGCCTTGTCGGAGAAGCCCGTCACTTGGCGCCCCATGGCGGTTGAGAATGAGCGGATGTAGTGTTCGGCAATCGGCAGGATGTCCCCCGGCCGTTCCCGAAGCGGCGGGATCCTCAGCTCGAACACGTTGATTCGGTAGAAGAGATCTTCGCGGAAACTGCCCTCCCGTACCGCCTCCTCGAGGTCGCGGTTGGTGGCGCAGATCACCCGGAAATCGATTTTGATCTCCTGGCTCCCACCGAGCCGAACCACCTTCTTGTCCTCGAGGACCCGCAGGAGCTCGACCTGCACCTTTGCCGAAAGCTCGCCGATCTCGTCGAGGAAGAGCGTTCCCCCGTCGGCCAGCTCCAGCTTCCCCTTGCGCATCGCGGCGGCGCCGGTGAAGGCACCCTTTTCATGGCCAAAAAGCTCGGACTCGAGGATTCCCTCGGGCAGGGCGCCGCAGTTCACCGCTACCATGGGGCCGAAGGCTCGTGGGCTTCCGGAGTGGATGAGGCGTGCCACCAGCTCCTTACCGGTGCCGGACTCACCGCGGATGAGCACCGTGGTCTCGGTCGTCGCCACCGACTCCACCAGCCCCATCAGCTCCTGCATCTTGGGGTTGTCTCCGAGGACCAGCTTGGGACCGGTGGCGGCAAGGCGCTCCTTGAGGAGAATGTTCTCCTTGCGCAGTCGCAGCTTTTCGTACGCCTTCTCCACCACCCGGGTCAGATCCTCGGGGTCGAAGGGTTTCGCCAGGTAGTCGTACGCCCCCTCCTTGAGCGCCTGCACCGCGGTCGACACCGATGCGTAGGCGGTGATAACGATGATGGCCAGATCCGGGTCCACCTCGAGGATGCGCCGCTGCAGCTCCAGCCCGTCCATCCCCGGCATCTTGATGTCGGTGATCACCACGTCGAACGAACGCCGGCCCAGCAGCGCCAGCGCCTCCTTGCCGCTCTCGGCGGTCAACACCTCGTAACCGTCCTCGGCGAACCAGTGGGACAGGGATTCGCGGACATGCAGCTCGTCATCGACGATCAACAACTGGGGTACGACTATGGTCATGCCCTGCCCTCCTCCTTCTCTTTTTCGGACGTCGGCCCGTCGACCGGGAGCACCAGCGCGATCCGGCAGCCACGCCCGGGGGCCGTATCGAGCTCGACGCTGCCGCCGTGCCGCTCCATGATCCCGTAGACCACCGCAAGGCCCAGTCCCACCCCCGAGGAGTCACTCTTGGTGGTGAAGAACGGCTCGAAGACCTGGCGCGCCACCTCGGGCGCCATCCCCGGCCCGTCGTCCTCCACCGCGATCTCGACTCCCTCGACACAGGCAGCGGTCCGCACCTGCACCTCGCCGCCCGGCTCGAGGGCTTCGCCCGCGTTGATGAGGAGCGCCATCAGAGCCTGTTGGATCTGACTGGCATCGGCCCGCACGGAGGGTAGACCCTCCTCCAGCTCGAGCTCGCAGCTCACACCCTCCAACTCCAGCTTGTGCTTGGTCAGGGAGAGCGCCCGTTCCACAACCTGGTTGATATTGACAGCTGCGAACTCTCCTCCGCCCCGACGCGCAAACGAAAGCAACTGGGCGACGATCTCGCCGCAACGGCTGGCCTCCGAGGCGATGGACTCCAGATACTCCAGGTTCTCGCGACACTCGTCGTCGAGCTCCTTGTTCTGCAGCCGGCGCACCAGGATCTTGGCGTAGGTGACCACGCTCGACAGTGGGTTGTTGATCTCGTGCGCGACCACCGCTGCCAGCCGACCCAACGAAGCCATGCGTTCGACCTGCACGATTTTTTCCTGAGCCCGATTGAGCTCGCTGGTCTTCTCGTCGACCCTTTGCTCCAGGGTCTGGGTCCAGCCCAGGAGCTCGGAGTGGGCCGCCTCGAGGTCGTGGGCCATGCGATTGAAGGTTCCCGCCAACGTCCCGAGCTCGTCGCTAGTCATCTCGGGAACCCGCGCCGAGAGATCGCCGTGACCGAGCTTGGCGGTCTCGCTGATCAGATCTTGGACCGGACGGTGGACCATCCGCTGAACCGCGATCACGGTGATCGCCAGGACTGCAGCGATTCCCACGAGGCTGGCGAGCAGGAGGTCGAAGGCGCTCCGCCGGCGCGCCTCGTCGTAGGGATCGAGGCGCAGATTGATGTCGAGCACTCCGAGCAAGCTCTCAGATGGAGGATGAGCGTGGCAGGCCGCATTCGAGCAGTCGGGCTCGTTACGGATCACCTGGGTGATTCCCAACACCCTTCCGCCCGGACGGTCCACGATGCGGGCCCGCTCCTCGGTCGAAAGGGAATCCGGCGGTTTGACCCGTTGGTGGCAGCCGAGACACTGCTCCTCCCTGGTGTCGAGAACGCGGCCGATTTCCTCCGGCTCAGTGGAGAAGGCGATCTTGCCCCCCTTCTCCATCACTCGAATGCGCTCGATC
>DAOWFV010000150.1 GCA_030637805.1 Acidobacteriota bacterium
AACAAGTTCCTAACGCGGGGGAACCGGCTGACTCCGTTTGCCTATCCGACCATCCGCCTGCTGCGCAAGTCGAAGCCGTTCTGGACCATCCTCGGCGAACACAACCTCTGGAGCACCATCATTCGGGTGCCCATCACCTTTCCCCCGGACAAGTTCTACGGGGCGCAGCTGGGGGCAATGTGCATCCCAGATCTCCTCGGTACCCAGGGCACCTTCCTGCTCTTCACCACGCGCTCGTCAGAAGAGCGATTCCAGGAGGGCGGGCTGCGCTTCAAGCTCAGCGCGAACGGTTCCAACGACACCTTCGACGGCATGATCCAGGGCCCGGAGAACACCTTCTTCGAAGGCAATCCGCCGATGGAGCTGCCACTCCGCATCGAGCTCGATCGCCCGGGCAGGCGGGCGCTGGTGGCAGTAAACGGCGAGGAGGTGGAGCTCCTCGAGGGCGAGCTTAGCGGCTGGGTCAAGCTCAGCTTCAAGGCCATCGCCGGGATGAAGGTCACCGGTATCTGCCGGATGATGATCATCGAGATGGACGAGCAGGTCTCGCTCTACATCTCCCCCATCAACATCGAGCCCGAAAAGCCGGTGATGCCCATCTCACACCCCAGCTACTACTGCTCCTACCTGGAGAAGAAGCTCGGACCCTATGCCACCCTCGGTCTCGCCGAAGACACCTGGGCGCTCAACGAGAAGGTCATTGACGACCACACGTTCATGACCCAGACCCGGGACATCGAGGACGAGCGCGAGAGCATGCTGTTTGCCGCCCTCGACCGCTTGAGCAAGGGGGTGCTGGTCACCGTCTTCGACGCCACCGACAGGGTCAACCACATGTTCTGGCGTTACACCGAGGACGGCCACCCCGCCGCCGAGGGCATCGACGACCCCGAGTACGCCAACGCCATCGAGGAGCAGTACCAGCGCAACGACGAGGTTGTCGGCAAGGTCATGGCGCGTCTCGGCGAGAACGACGTGCTGTGGGTGCTATCGGATCACGGGTGCACCTCGTTCCGGCGCGGCGTCAACCTCAACGCCTGGCTGCTCGAGAACGGCTACCTGACCCTCAAGGAGGGGACCGACGGTAGCGAGGAGTGGCTGCAGTCGGTGGACTGGTCACGCACGAAGGCGTACGTGGTCGGTCTGGTCGGCATCTTCCTCAACATCAAGGGCCGCGAGGTCCACGGCATCGTCCAGCCGGGCGAGGAGGCCGAAGCCCTCAAGGCCGAGCTCAAGGCAAGGCTCGACGGGCTGGTGGATGCGGCCAAGAGCGAGGTGGCCGTCAACGAGATCTTCGACACCGATACGCTCTACCGGGGGCCGTACAAGGGCAACGCCCCGGACCTCCTCGTAGGCTACAACCACGGCTACCGGATCTCGTGGGACTGCGCCGGTGGGGTCGTTGCGGGCCCGGTCTTCGAGGACAACACCAAGGCCTGGAGCGGAGACCACATCGTCGATCCGCGTCTCGTGCCAGGCATCTTCCTGGCCAACCACGCCATCGACGACGACGATCCGGCGATCATCGACCTCGCCCCCACCGCGCTGACGCTCTTCGGGATCAGGCCGGCGGCGCACATGGAGGGCAAACCACTGGTGGACGGAGCTCGTTTCAACGGCGCGGGATGACGGGCGGACCAATAAGGAAACGAAAGGACCCCGAAATGTTCAACTACACCAAGGTCAAGCTCGAGAAAAGCATGGTCGACAAGATCAAGCGCTACGCCGAGATCGCGGGCTACTCCTCACCCGAGGAGTTCATCACCCACGCCCTCGAAAAGGAGCTGGCGCATCTCGAGGACGCCGACTCCGAGGAGGAGATCAAGAAACGCCTCCAGGGTCTCGGCTACATGTCGTAGGGGAAAGTCAACCAAAGGATGACCTTTCTCAACGATCTCCTGCGCCCCGTCTTCGACTGGCTGCAGTACCCGCTGCGCGGTCTTTCGCCGTTCGTGGGCGTACTGATATGGTCGATTCCGGTAGGCGTCTTTGCCCTCTGGGTCTTCGGTAAAACGTCGAACCAGGACCGCATCGCCGAGGTCAAACGGCGCATCCACGCCGGCCTCTTCGAGATCCGGCTTTTCAACGACGACCTGCGCGCGATCCTGCGCGCCCAGTGGGAGATCTTCGGCCACGTTCTGCACTACCAGGCCCTGGCCCTCAAGCCGATGCTGTTCATCCTGCCGCCCCTGGTGCTGGTGATGGTGCAGCTGCACATGTTCTACGGCTTCCGCGGGCTGCAACCCGGTGAGAGCGCACTGCTCACGGTGGAGCTCGGCCGCGGGACCATCGAGGAAGGGACCCGGCCCGAAGCCGTGATCGAGCTCCCCGATGGGTTGCGGGCCGAGACGCCGGCGGTGTGGGTCCCGTCGTTGAGCCAGCTCAACTGGCGCATTGGCGTCGAGGATTGGGGCGACTACGAGTTGATCCTGGCGATCGACGGCGCACGCTACACCAAGCGACTGATGGCGACCGATGAGGTGGACCGCCTGGCACCGGAACGGCCCCCCAAGACGTTCTTCGGTCAGCTCGAGTGGCCTTCCGAGCCGCCCCTCGACCGGGAGGGTGCGGTCACGAAAATCTCAATCGCCTACCCCGACGGGACGATCTCTTTCCTCGGCCGGCGCTTCGAGTGGCGTTTCGCGTGGATGGTCATCTTCTTCGTGCTCACGATGGTGGTTGCCCTGGTGCTGCGCAAGCCGATGGGGGTCGAGCTTTGAGCTTTCTATAACGATGAAGATCCGCGCTGCAACTCTGGGCGCCTTCCTGATCTGCGTCTCCGCCGCCCTTTGGGGTCTCGACGGAGTCGTCCTCACTCCCCGCCTGGCCAACCTGCAGGTGCCGTTCGTGGTCTTTCTGCTGCACGCCGTCCCCTTCCTCCTCATGCAGCCCTTTTTGTTTCGCAGCTATGGCCGCCTCCGGCGAATGGCCCCGAGGGGGTGGTTGGCACTGGCGCTCGTGTCGCTCACGGGGGGTCTCCTCGGAACCTTCGCGATCGTCAGGGCACTCTTTCTCGTCGACTTCAATCAACTCTCGGTCGTGGTCGTGCTGCAGAAGCTGCAGCCGCTCTTCGCTCTCGTGCTGGCCGCCCTCCTGCTCAAGGAGCGAGTCACCTCCCGATTCCTCGCCCTCGCCGTGGTCGCCGTCGGCGGCGCTTACCTGCTGACGTTCGGGGCCTCGGTTCCCGACGCCGCGGTCAACGCCATCACCATCCGCGCCGCCACCTGGGCGGTGATCGCCGCCGCCGCCTTCGGTTCGGCCACCGTTCTGAGCAAGCTCCTTCTCGGCTCGCTCGATTTCAGGGACGCCACCTTCGCCCGTTACGGGATGACCTCCGTCATGGCCCTCGTCTTCCTGGTGGTTCGCGGTATCGGCATGCCCATCGCCACGGTCACCGACGCCAACTGGATCATCGTGCTGATCATCTCCGTGACCACCGGCAGCGGCGCGATCTTCCTCTACTACTTCGGCCTGTCCCGGGTGCGCGCCAGCGTCGCCACCATTTGCGAACTCTGCCTTCCCCTCAGCGCCGTCCTCCTCGACTACCTGGTCAACGGCTCCGTCCTTGGTCCCTGGCAGTGGCTTGGCGCCGGACTGCTCGTCGGCGCCATCCTCCGCATCAGCACCCACGGCGAGGAGCGCAAAGCAACCCTAGCGGATGATCCAGAGACCTCCGGCAAAGCAGGAGACATGAACTCGTGAGCCGATCAAGGCTTCTCCGGATACAGCCGCGGCAGCTCCGCTGCAACCGCAAAATACATTAACGCCACCACGGCCTTGAGCGTCAACCAACCTGATGGCTCCGAATTCCCCGGGACGCCATCCGCGGGAAGGGATGACGGAACCCGGACGCTCCGTCGCCAACGCGCACCCGCATCCTGCGTGCGCTGGAGTTGCGCCAGGGCCGGGACCATGCCCGGTGTCAGGGGCATTTCCGCCCGCGCAAGGGCCCACAGGATCTCGGCCGAGTCGGTCCGTCCGAAGCAGGGATGGCCGAGTCTGCCCCTCTCCGCCAACGTCCGCTCCAGGGAGGCCACCGCCCGCTCGCTGAGAACCTCTCGACTGCCCTGGTCGCACGCAGTGAGCGCAGCGAGCAAGGCCACCGCTGTCACCGCACACTCCCCCGACCGCGTCCGACGATTCACCACCCGCCAACCCCCGGTCGGCGAGCGCGGCGCCTCCTCCTGGAGCCACGCCAGCCCCTCCTGAAATCGGGCATGACGGCACCAGCCCAGCTCGGCGAGGGTGTGCAACGCGCGCGCAGTCAGCCACGGCACCGGAGCCTCACCTTCGCGCAGCGAAAATCCACCCTCCCCGGGAGCGATCTCAAGCAGCCGCTCGGCAGCCGCGTGGAGCCGCGGATCGGAGGGATCCGCCCCCCACTGCACCGCCGCCACCAGCCGCCAGCCGGGGCCGCTGTACATCTGCCAGAACCGTGCCGGGGTCTCCCAGCTGCCGTCCAGATGCAGGGCGGCGAGCAGCGAGGCAACGGGTTCCGAGGCGTTGGCGCCGCCACGGGAACGGATGACCGCGGGGCTCGTGGCCGGCCTCCGCACAAGCTCGACCAGAACACGCCAGTGGAGATTCGGGCGATTTGGGTCGAGGAGCCAGGGCAGCGGGTCACTGCGCAACGCCTCCCACCCGAAGGAGCAGGCGGACACCAGACGCCGTCGGTTCAGATGCGGCCCATCTTCCGCTGCCCGATGGCGTGCCGCAACATCCGAATGGCTCCATCGATGCGGGAGATTCGCCGGTTGCGGGCCTGCAGGGCCGGCTGGTCGTCAAGGTCCATCGGTTCTCCGCGAGTCTCACGGATGCTCTTGTCGAGCTCGAACTCCAGCTTCCTCATCTGATCGAGATCCAACCGTTTGAGCATCACCGGCGAGAGCAGGGTGTAACCGTCGCAGACCTGACGCGCCATCGCCGGCGCGGACCCTCCCATGTAAGTTCCCATGACCACCTCCGGTGCGCATCCAGTTTACCTGAGACCTGAGGCCTGTGACCCGAAGCCTGCGACCTGAAGCCTGAGACCTGGAGGGGTCGCAGGTTTCAGGTCTCAGGTCGCACATCGCACATCGCAGGTTTCAAGTCTCAGGTCTCAGGTCGCACATCGCAAGTCGCAAGTCGCAAGTCGCAAGTCGCAAGTCGGAGCAGAATCGTCGGCTGGACTCCAGGATGTCAAGCCCTCTTTTTAACT
>DAOWFV010000019.1 GCA_030637805.1 Acidobacteriota bacterium
CCACCCCGCGTCGGCAATTCCTAATTCCTAATTCCTAACTCCTAATTCCTCTGTATCATGTGACGCGCAGTATGGAAACGCCGACACCGACTCATCCGCCCGCTGACCTCGCCCTGCGCGAGTTTCACGTCTCGCGCCGTGCGCGCGAGGCCTATGGAATGGCGGACGCCCTCTTTGCCGTGAGCGGCAACGTGGTCTTCGCCGACTTCCACGCGGCGCGGATGTTCGCGCACAGCATGAACCAGCGCCGCGACCTCCTGCGGTTCCCGGAACGGGCGGTGAGCGCGAGCCAGATTCACGCCCTGGGCCTGATCGATGAGGTCCTCCACCTGGTGGTGGCCCGCCACCGCCGGGAACGGGCGCCTCGGCTGATGGCCGATGCGCTGGCTGGTCTTGCAGAGGAGCTCGGAGCGGAGGCCGTCGATCGGCTGCTGGGCGCCTTCGTCGACGAGTTCCCGCCCGCCACGGTCTTCCGGGGCGAGCTGACTCCGGCGGCCTACCTCGAGGGCGCCACCGGAGAGGTTCCCCACCGCGAGGTGGCGCTCGAGGAGCTGTTGCTCTTGTGGTTGGGTAACCGCAACCCGGCTTTCGCCCCATTTCGAGAGCTCTTCGACGATGAGGGTCTCAGACGAGGCACCGACTACCTGCAGGCGATGAGCAGATTGGAGGCCATTCTCGACACGGCGCCGGCCGCCGGCGCCGGCGGTGAGAGCCTGCTCGCGATGCTGTACGCGCCGATGCGGGCCGCCCCGCACTCGCTCGAGGGCCAGCTGGAGTTCATTCGCTCCGCCTGGGCGGAGCTGATCGGCCCGGACCTTTACCGCATTCTCGGCGGCCTCGACTTCTTGGCCGAGGAGCAGCGCATTATCTTCCCGGCCGGGCCGGGGCCCGTGGAGCCTCCGGATTACGCCGCCATCGGTGGGGAGGAGGAGAACTACTCACCCGACCGGGAGTGGATGCCGAGGCTGGTGCTTCTGGCCAAGAACGCCTACGTCTGGCTGGCGCAGCTTGGCCTGAAGTACGGGCGGGAGATCACGACCCTCGACGGGGTGCCGGACGAGGAGCTCGAGGTGCTGGCGGGCCGGGGAATGACCGGGCTGTGGCTGATCGGCGTCTGGGAGCGAAGCCGGGCGTCGGCGAGGATCAAGAAGAGGATGGGGGATGAGGATGCGGTGGCCTCGGCCTACTCGCTTGAGGACTACCGCATCGCCGGCGACCTCGGCGGCGAGGAAGCGTACGAGAACCTCAAGGATCGCGCCTGGCAGTACGGCATCCGCCTCTCCACGGACATGGTGCCGAACCACATGGGTATCGACTCTCAGTGGGTGATCGAGCACCCGGACTGGTTTCTCTCACTCGATCACTCTCCGTTTCCCGCCTACTCCTTCAACGGTCCCGACCTCAGCGACGACTCACGGGTCGGCATCTTCATCGAGGACCACTACTGGGAGCGCAGCGACGCGGCAGTCGTCTTCAAACGCGTGGACCGGGAAACCGGGGACGAGCGCTTCATCTATCACGGCAACGACGGCACCTCGATGCCGTGGAACGACACCGCCCAGCTCGACTACCTCAAGTCAGAGGTGCGCGAGGCGGTGATCCAGACAATTCTTGCGGTCGCCCGGCGCTCGCCGGTGATTCGCTTTGATGCCGCGATGACGCTCGCGCGCCAGCACTACCAGCGACTGTGGTTTCCCGAGCCTGGGACGGGTGGGGATATCCCCTCGCGGGCCGAGTTTGGGATGGCCCGGGCGGAGTTCGACGCCCTCATGCCAAAGGAGTTCTGGCGCGAGGTGGTCGACCGGGTGGCGGCGGAGGCGCCGGACACCCTGCTCCTGGCTGAAGCCTTCTGGCTCCTCGAGGGTTACTTCGTGCGCACCCTGGGGATGCACCGCGTCTACAACAGCGCCTTCATGAACATGCTGCGCGACGAACGCAATGCGGAGTACCGGCAGCTGATCCGCAGCACTCTCGAGTTCGACCCGCAGATCCTCAAGCGATACGTCAATTTCATGTCCAACCCGGACGAGCGCACCGCGGTCGACCAGTTCGGCGCCGATGACAAGTACTTCGGCGTGGCGACGCTGATGGCCACGCTGCCCGGTCTGCCCATGTTCGGTCACGGCCAGATCGAGGGCCTGGCCGAGAAG
>DAOWFV010000007.1 GCA_030637805.1 Acidobacteriota bacterium
CAAGGGTGGTGAGGAAACCCGCGACCAGGGCCAGAGCTTCATTCTCGCCTACGTCTTCATGATGACCAACTACGTGACAGTGCTGATGTACGGCGTTTACGTCATGCGCGGGGTGCTCGAGGAGAAGAGCTCGCACGTGGTGGAGGTGATCATCTCCACGGTCAAGCCCTTCGAGCTCATGCTCGGCAAGATCCTCGGCATCGGTGCGGTGGGGCTTACTCAGTTCGTGATCTGGGCGGCCCTGATGGCGGCGATCTCGGCCCCGGGCGCGGCTGCTGCCGTCGGTATCAGCGGCATGGAGCTTCCGGCGATCCCAGCTCAGCTCCTGGTCTTCTTCGTCGTTTACTTCGTGCTCGGTTTTCTACTCTACGGAACGTTGTACGCCGGTATCGGCGCCGCCTTCGACACCGAGCAGGAGGCACAGAACTTCCAGGGCATGGTGACCATGTTCCTGATCGTGCCGCTGGTGCTGATGGTGCAGATCCTCAATCAGCCCGACGGCACCCTGTCGGTGGTGTTGTCGCTGATCCCGTTCTTCACCCCCATGCTGATGTTCCTGCGCATGACGCTGGCACCGGTGCCCGCCTGGCAGGTGGCGGCCTCGGTGGTGCTGATGGGGGGCGCGATCCTCGCCTGCACCTGGGTGGTGGGCAAGATCTACCGGGTGGGCATCCTGATGCACGGTTCCAAACCGAAGCTCAAAGACCTCGTGAGGTGGGTCCGCGAAGCATAGCTTCTCGCGAAGCTATGCTTCGCGGGAATTCGGAATTCGGAATTCGGAATTATCGACGCGAGGCGGCGATCAGGAAAATTGAAGCATGTTTCCCGCGCTTGGGCGCGATAACCGGGCGTGCCCCGTCTTTGACGGTTTTGGGAGCTACCACGCCAAAAAAAGAACACCGCCGAGCCCCAAACCTCAAAGGGGGCACCCCCGGGAAGGGCGACGGCAGAAGACCGCCTCGAAGTCAGCAGTTCATCGCCGGGGCGCCTAAACCGCGGGCAATACGCTCCATCTGTCTGGCCGCTTCCTCGCGCCGATAATTAAGAATTGAGAATTTAGAATTGAGAATTTTTCGAGTCGCTTCCCCGCGCCGTTAATTCCGAATTCCTAATTCCTAATTCCGAATTAGCGCTGGGGTTCCGCCAGGAACGCCAGCGCTTTGTCCGCCTCGGCGTCCATGATCACCTGAAGCAATTTGCCGTCCGCTACCGCGGGCACGTGAATCAACCGCACCACCTCCGCCATGTCGGCGAACTCGGGAACAACCTCCGCGAGGCTATTTGCCGAATCGCTGAGGAAATGGTCGTTCCACACCACCCCGTCATCGTCAGGGTAGAGCGGCAAGTAATGGATCCCTGACTCGACCAGGTCGTTGAAGAAGTGGGTGCCGAAGCTGACGTCGGGGAGGTAGGAGCCCTTCTGACGAGCGATCTCCACCAGCAGCGCGGTGTGGCAGATGTCGGCATAGGTCACCGGCACCCCGAGGCGGATGTCGCCGCGGCTGCCCCAGCGACCCGGGCCCATGAGCGCGAAGCGGCGCCGGGGCAGGGCCTTGTTGACCGCTCCGACCGCCCGCGCCACGCGCTGCATCTCCTCTTTCGTGGGCAACTCCTCATAGTCCCGCGGGTCCACCAGGACCACGTACTCGAGATCCCGCTCCTGGCCCATCTGCACGTAGCGATCGGCGGAGAAGACCCTGTCCGTCTCGGGCACGTTGTCCGGCACCTCCACCCGCTGCGCCGAGGCGCCGAGGCTGAGGGCGCGGCACTGGAGCATATAGAAGGTGTTGCCATCGTGGGCGAACTCCACGTCCACACCCTCGCCGAGACCCTCCTCGAGGAGGTCGAGCATCGTCTTGAGGTCACGGGGAAAGCTCGTCCGCAGCAGCCCGTCGAAGGTCACGACCAGCTCGTCGGGCTCGACCTGGGCCATCACGCCGACCATCGGCAACAGCTGCCGCTGGCGGTAGATCGAGAAGATCCGGCTCATGTTCGGGAGCTTGCGGCCCACGCGACGCATCAGATCGGCCAGGGGGAGGGACTCGAACTGGCCCTTCTGCAGATCCACCACGTCGACCTCGTGCTGCGAGTAGCGGTAGACCTCGTCCGGCTGCTGCACCGAGCGCAGTGCGGGCTGCTCGAGGGCTACCAGCACCGGGTAGTCGGCGCCGGTGCGGTCGACCGCGCGGGTGCCGAGCCCCACCACCAACCGCGCCATCCCATCGGTGTGGCGGATGCGCGGCGACCAGCGCATCTCGCAGCGCGAGAAGGCAACCCCGGCGAAGACCGGCAAGAGCATCCCCCCCACCTCACTCCCCACAACCTCCTGGATCAGAATGCCCATCTGCTCCTGGAAGTCGATGAGGCCGCGCTCGCGGCGATACTCGATGGGGTCGGGGTGAAAGATCGAGGCGTAGACCTCGGCGATGGCGTCCTCGAGCAGGGCGAGGCGCATTTCGATCGGGCCGCGGTTGGGGATAAAGAGGCTCTTGTACTTGCCGGAGAACGCATGGCCGATGCGATCCTCGAGCAGGCTCGAGGAGCGCACCACCAGCGGTTTCTCGCCGAACTCGTAGAGCATCTCCTCAAGGCCTTTGTGGATGGTCGGCGGGAAGGTGCCGCTCTTGAAGAGCCGCTCCATCAACGGAAACTCTTCGCGCACCTCCTCGGAGGTCTTGTACTTGATGTTGATGACCTCCTCGAGGCCGTTGTACTCGATGAACTCGAGGATCCCGTGAGAGGGCAGGAAGTATGAGGTCGGGACGGAGTAGTCATTGTCGAGCCGCCCGTCGAACTTCGCCTCTTGCAGGATCGAGTGTGCCAGGATCAGCCCGGCGGACTTGCCACCGAGCCTGCCGTGCTGGCCGTCGGTCGGAATGATGTGGTCGAGCACCTCGCCGAAGTCCGAGACCCGGATGAAGCGCTTCGCCACCGAGATGAAGTCGAGCTGGTCGGTGAGAAGCCGCCGCACCAGCGCGGCCCGTGTGCCGATGACGTCCTCCGGCGGCGCAACCGCCTCGCCCGGCGCGAAGTCCAGAAACTCGCGGATCTTGTCGCGCAGCTCGGTGAGCGGCGTATCCGGGTCCTCCGCGAGCCGAGCTCCCTCGTGGGCGAGCATCCGTTTCTCCACCAGCAGGATGGTGGCCGAGATCTCCTCGGGTTCGAGGTGGCGTTCGGCGTACTCGAGGGCAAGGCCGTACATCGCGCGACGCGACTCGCCGGTCAGCTGCGGCTTTGGACGGTTGGGATCCGGCGCGGGTCGTGACCCGCCCAGCTTGAGAGCATGCGCGACCTCATCGTCGATGGCGTCGAAGTCCACCAGGCCCCGGCGCTGCAGGTCCATCAGCAGTCGGCGGCACACCCGCTCCGCCGCCTCGGGCCGGCGTTTGCGCAGATCCTCGAACTGCTGTCGCCAGTCAGTCGCCATGAGGGGATTGTAGCGGCACCTTCATTCTTCTGCCGATTGTGCGCGCAACCCCTCGAGATCACCGAGGATGGCCTCCACGGCCGCCGCATCGATGCCCATCACCGTCTCGCGCCCGCTCACGCGTACCATCGCCCGGCCGCCCTCGGTGAGGGGCTCGAAAAAGGTGAAGCTCAGGGTGGGGGCCTCGGGCTCTTCGTCCCCGGCCGGCAGCGCCACGCCGATGCGTCCCATCTCGGCTGTGAGGGGCGCCACCAGGTCGAAGTCCGTGGCCTCGAGGCCGGCGAGCTTCGAGAGCCGGTCCTGGACCTCGCCTTGGTCCACCTCGGCGCCATCGTCGGCAAAACGCCACATCCCATCCTCGCGCTCCAGCCGCACCGTGGCCTCACTCCGGCTCATCACCAGACCCG
>DAOWFV010000164.1 GCA_030637805.1 Acidobacteriota bacterium
AGGATGATGGCGCCGAACCCGCAGCAGATCACATCGAGGAACGACAGCGAGAACACCTGGAAATCGCGGCGGGGCCTAGTCCGCATATCTCACCAGCTTCCTGCTGCGGTCCGCGATGCACCGCACACAGAGGTGTTTTCTCGCCTCTGGGTGCTCGACGTACTGCTGAGTACGACTCCGCCCCCCGCGGGTCGAAAACCCCGCTCTGCACGGCACCTCGCCGCCCTCGCGACGAAACCCGGTGAGATATGCGGACCGGTCATGGCCAGTCCTCGGTGGGACTCAAGAAGGAGCCGCGGGTGTTCATCGCTAGTCTCCAGAATGCACTGGCGGCGAGGGGGTCGCCCTCCATGGGGAAGAGGATCACGTTGACCGGGATGCCCGAGGGGAGCTGGCTCCGGGCGCGACTGAAGAACTTCATTCGCTGCCGAGAGGAGACCGTCTGAGTTCGCGCCGGGTTGCGGCCGACGGTCGGCAAGCCGTCGGTAAGGAGGATCAGGTTGTCCGGGAGCGGGTTGAGCTCGGACACCTTCGCCAGAGCGTGAAAAAGGCTCGTGCCGTTCCCCGGCACCACCGCGCGCATGCGGCGGACAGCGCCGTCGAGCACTTCGCGGTCGCCTCCGTCGAGCCACACTCCACCGGTGTCGGGGACAACCGCTCCCGCATTCGTGTTGAAGGTGTATATCTGGAATCTGCTGTCGCGAGGAATTTGGGTCGTGAGCCAGTCGACGGTGGCCAGCGCCTGTTGCCACTTGGCGGCCCGCACCTTGTCCCGATCGGGCAGGTTACGCCGGCGGATCACGTTGACGATGGTGCTCCCGAGCATGCTCGCCGACGCATCGACGAGAAAGAGAATCCGGCGGCCGCCTACCTTGAGTCCGGTGAGGTATTGGCGGTCTCCGTCTCCGACGTGGGCGCGTACCCGGTCCCCCGGAGTTTTCTCGGACGGCATCGAAGCGGAGAGTCGTCGCGCATCTTCCTCCAGCGACCGGAGATCGGCCTGCAGCCGATGGACGTGCTCGCGACGGGCGAGAGTCGAGGCGTCGAAGGTTGCGAGTTCGACGCGGATCGCCTCGACCGACTCGATCATCCGCAGTGCGAGTCCTTGAGCCAGCGCGCGTTCGTGATCTGTTTCGGTGACGGCGTTGCGGAGGTCCACCAGGTTGCGATGTCCCTCCAGCACCTCCCTTTCGATGCGGTCCACCTCGCCCTGGAGGTCGGAGGTGACGCGGACTTCGTGGTCGCGAACCGCCGCGTTGATGATCATGAAGAGGAGGATGACCGCGCCCAGTCCACAGGTCATGGCGTCGAGGAACGACAACCCTATCGGTGTTACGCTGCGCGCCCGCATTTCACTCCACCACCAGGTGGGGGGGTGAGTCGATTCGCGTCGCGGCGTCGGCTGGGGGCTGCACGGCGACAGTCACCGGCGACGGCGGTGTGGCGTCGTAACCCGGCAGCCGCGTCACGAAGGGCAGCGCCGCATCGGTCGAGCGGATACGATCCGCATGATGGAGGACGGCGCCGCCGACCGCCGCCGGGTGGAGGGCGATGACCTCCAGATCGGTCGTCTGCCGGAGGTGGGCAACCAGGCCCGGCAACGCGGCGATGCGATTACTGACCAGCAAGGTCGCCTCTTCCGACTCCGACCAATCGCGGATCCAGGCGGACAGGATTTCATATGCGGGCCGGGCGGCCTCCACCACATCCCGGTGTTCCAGCTCCACCGTGTGCCGGTGCCCGCCGGAGGGAATGACCACCGGGGTCGACTCGACTTCGACGAGGGCGGCGAGATGGTCGGATAGCTGGAGGTAGAGGATCTGCTCGGTGGCCGCCTGGTGGAGCGGATCGAAGCGAGTGGTGCGGACAAAGGTCGCAGCGAGCATTCGCGCCCAGGTGTCATAAAGCCCGATCAGTCCTACGCGGGGCTCTCCCTCGACGGCGCCGCGCACCACCTCCGAGCCGTGCTCGATCCCGGTCAGAACCGCGCGGTGGAGATGCAGATCGAGGTGGAGGCAACGTGGGCGGGTCGGACGATCGGCGGCCGCCGCCACGGCAACGTCCACCAGACCGCGCACCGGCATGCTGCAGGCGTTGGCGATGCCGAGAAGAAGCCTCAACTGCTCATGGGTGTACAGGCCCGGCACGGCGACGATGACCTCGGCGGCGTTCCGGCCAGCCGCCTCCCACACCGCCTGCAGGTGGGCATGAGCGAGATCCGCTGTCCGAAGGTGGGTGGGGAAGGGCCTGGCGAGGGGAGCCTTACTGAGGATCTCCCAGAATCGGCTGTGGAGACGGCGTGGTTTCAGACGTGCGTTGCGAGCTGCATCGAACCCCACGTGGAGCGTGTCGCCATCGACGATGGCGAGCCCGGAACTCGGTGCCGATACGCTGCCAGTGGGGCTCACCATCATGAGCCCCGAGTCCACCAGCTCCAGGGCAAGTCGTTCCATGGTGTTCAGGCGCTCCGGCCCTGCTGCCCCGGGGACATGGGCCCCGCCTGGAGGTGGAGGATCAGATGGCTGTCCACATAGGTTTCGGTATCGAGCACCAGCCGTTCCTGACGCAGCTGCAATTGGTGCAGGAGGAACATCAAGACGATCGAGATCAGGAGAGCTATGAAGGTGGAGTTGAAGGCCACGCCGAGGTTCAGCGTCACGCCCGTGATGTCCCCCGCCACCGCACGGTGGGCCTGGCCGAGAGCGGCGCCGATACCGCGCACGGTCCCGATGAATCCGATGGATGGAATTGCCCACGCGATGTACCGAACCATGGCAAGCTCCGAGTCCAGACGTTCCGACTCGGTCTCGGCGGTGCTGCGGGCGGTGTCGGAGGCGTCCTGGATGCTGCCGGTGGCGCCGAAGCGGTGGAGGGCGGCAAGCAGGGCGCGGGGGAGCAACAATCGTCTTTGGCTTGCGGGAAGCGCTTCGATCTGGCGAGCGTACTCACGAGAGTCCTCAGGCAGGATTCGCATGCCATCGGCCACCGGCACCAACTCGGTCTGCAGGAGCTGGCTCTCACGATTGATGGTCAGACCCTTGGAGGCCATGATTGCTATCGCCCACAACATGAGGATGAAACAGGCTTCCTGCTCGAAATCCTTGATGATCACCCACGCCGATTGCTCCTGGACGAATTCGGGATCGGCCGCCATCAGCGCGCTCTGCTCGGCGAGAAACGTATCGGCGCGTGGACGAACCACGGTTACGTAGATGGCGTGCACCAAGATCAGGGCCACCACCAGCGAGGCGAGCTGGAAGACGAAATCGACGGAGTCGTTGCGACGCATGGCCGCCTCAGATATCCGTCGGAAATGCCACGGCGCTGCCCGCGGGGAGTTTCTCGGACGGCTGGAAATCGGGGAGAGGGGTCTGGGCGGACTCGGCGGCCGGGGATGCGGCTTCGGGGCGTGGCGTCTGCTCCGGGTCGGGAGCATTGGCCGCGGCGATGAGCCAGGAGACGCCTACCATCACCGCGATGGCTATGATTATTCGACTTTGATTGATGCGCTTCATCTTTCCCCTCCGATTAACTGTGCACTGCGTGCGACGCGGAATCCCACGTCCGGTCGTGCCGTGTTGCCGTAATCACGGTAGCTCAGCCGCAGCTCGGTGACCGCGGTGTCCATCCAGCTCGCACCCCTGATGACATGGTGAGGGCCCGTCGACGGCCCGGTTGGATCCCGCTCCACCGTGCCCGGTGCGGTCGGCGTGAGGGCGTAGATGTCCTGCACCCACTCCGATACGTTGCCGGCGAGGTTGAAAAGGCCGAGGGCATTGGCCTGGAAGCTGCCCGCGGGCGCGGTGGCCGGGTACCCGTCGTGGTAGCCGGGAATAGCACTCCTGAGAATGCCCTCGGCGGATTGATCCCCGTAGTTTCCACCCTGGGTAGGTACCGGGAGAGAGCCGCCCCATGCGTACTTCTGTGCGGTGGAGGCGTTGGGGTATCGAGCGGCCCACGCCCACTCGGCTTCGGTGGGCAGGCGATACCCCTGTGGGAGGGGCGATCGAGCGGCCAGGGATCCTCTCCGTCCGATGTAGACCGGTGGCAATCCCGCTTTCTCGCTCAACCAGTTGCAGTAGCGGGCTGCATCCTCCCAGGTGACGTTGACCACCGGGTGATGGTCGATCTCCAGATTGGCGCCGCCGAAGGCGCCTGAGCGGTGGTTACTCTTGAACTCGCGGAACTCCTGATTCGATACCTCACGCACCGCCAGGTAGAAGGGTCGAGTGATCTCCACCTCACGCAGGACCTCGTTGGCACGGCGGCCGGGCTCCCGGCGGGAGGCCCCCATCGAAAAGCGTCCAGGTCCTATGAGAACGAGCTCGGATCCCTGCGGGCTCATGATCACCGGCGGCAACCCGGCTGCGCCCTCCTGCCTGAGTTCTGCGCGCACAGCCTGGGTCAGCCCCGGTTCTGGGGTGATGGTGGTGCGAAACGGAAGATAATCTTCGAGGCGGACCTCGATCTCGTGCGGGCGCGCCTCGAGTCGAACGGTCTGTCCCGTCGTGCCCCGTGCCACACCGTCGATCAGGAGCTCGGCGCCCGGGGGTCGGGAGGTGATGACCACTTCGCCGGTCAGCATCTCGAGAACCGCGCGCACCTCCGATCGATCGCCTGGGCCGACGCTGATTTCCTCGGTGACGGCGGCGTGTCCGGCGAGCGACACCCGCACCTCATGGACTGTGTCCGGCGCCACGGCGAGCTCGAGGGGGGTGCTGCCGCTGAATACGGCGTCGACCGTCACCGTCGCACCGCTCGGTTGGGAGACGACCACCAGCAGCCCATCCTCAGGCTCGAGGCGAAGAATTCCGAGATCCACGGGCTCACCGGCGACGACCCGGATCCGACGGCTGGAGAGCTTGAAACCGGAGAGTCGAAGCTCGACAAGCCGGTCGCCCGCCTCCACATGGCGGGAGAAGGGGGTGGAGCCGACGGGTGACCGGTCCACCGAAACCGAGGCCCCTGAGGGCGTGGACGCGATGGTAACCGGCGCCCAGTTCGGCTCCAGCTCGGCCTCGAGCTCGACAGGCGGATCGCCCGGTGCGATGCGGAAGCTGGTTCGATAGGGCAGGTGGAGGGGAGCGTGGACCTCCACCGTGTGTTCGCCGGCGCTCAGTTGGATATCGTTCAGGGGAGTGGCGCCCGCTTCGTGGCCGTCGATGGTGACGGATGCCCCATCGACAGGGCGCGAAAATATACTGATGGTGCCACCGAGCGGGTCGAGCGTGAAGCGCACGACCGGCGGGGTTTGAGGACCCACCTCGAGGGGTGCGGAGAGCTCGATATAGCCCCCGAGCCTGGCTGTGACCGTGTAGTCTCCGGGTCGAAGGAGGTATCTGCCGCCGAGCTTCGGTGTCAGCAACCCCCCGCTGACCTTCAGGCTCTCGGCTTCGGGCGTCGTTTCCACCCGCACCGCCCGCGCCGTCAGGACGTACCATGCAGCGCCGGCGAGCACCGAGAGAACTGCGGTGAGGAGGATGGCTCGGGACCGAATGCGGAAACCGCGACGCCGTGGCGCGGTCTGCCACCTCGGGGTGAAATCCACTGGAGACACGGCGCCGATCGGAGGCGCCGGCTCGGCGGAGACCTCCGGCGTTAATCTCGATCGTTCGCGCGCCGGCTCTTCGATCCTGAGGCGAAACGTTTCGTTGTCCGATTGGCAGCGGATGCGGGCCGTCCCGATGGTGAGCTCGTCGGCGTCCGCCAGCCATCGCGAGGCGGTCAGCGGAATACCGTTGCAGTTGATGGCGACCGGCCTCCCGCTGTCTCCCGCCGCCTGGATGAAGAGGTCACCCGCCTCGTGACCGAGAAAGGCCACGGGTCCTTCATCGACAAGCCCTGGGATCGGCACGTGGCAGCCTTTCCCGCCCACGCTGAGGGGCAGGTCGTCGGCGACAAAGACCCGGCTTTCGTGACCCCACTCGACCGAGATCGTGTTCATAGGCGATCCGTGCACTGAACGACCACCGGTTTCTGAGAGCTGCCGGGTGTCACCTCGAAGCGCACGCGCGCGTCTCGGAACCCGGGCCGGCCCCCAACCGCGGTGTAAGTCCCGGGCCGCAGGTTCAGCTCACGGCGGAGAAAGGTTCCCAGCTTTCCCACCCGGTAGATCACGATTTCGGTGAGCCCGTCGGACTCGATAAGGACACGAACGGGTCTGGATGCGGTTTCGAGGAGTTCCTCGAGTCGGCTCATTTGGGCCCAGAGGCGTGGTCCGCCCGGGCTCACCGCGCGGGCCTCCTCCAAGATCGCTGCTGAGGCTTCGAAGACCGCCGGCGAGGACAGCCGGCTGGGGTTCTGGAGGTAGTACTCGAGCTTGTCGTCGAGATCCGCGCGGGCTGCCGCACGGTCGTGGCCGTCGAGGGCCACGGCCGATTCGGGATCCACCGCCAACACCGCCAAGTAGGTCTTCTCGGCCTCCCGCCAGGCCTCGGCCTGCTCGAGCTCCAAAGCCCGACGGGTCCCGTGGATGAGCACTTCGCGTCGCTGGCCCGCCTCCACCCGGGCGAGCCCGTCGATCACCTCGGGGGCACCG
>DAOWFV010000177.1 GCA_030637805.1 Acidobacteriota bacterium
CTGAAGCGTCCGGGGATAGTCGACCCCACCAACAGGGTGCCGCTCGTCCTCGCTCACTCACCAATGCTACATTTTGTAGCTACGAGAGCGAAGTGGATAGCCCTTATTCTCAATTCTTAATTCTGAATTCTCAATTCTCAATTAAGAATTCAAAATTCAAAATTGAGAACTGCGGTAAAGCCGCATTGGTCGAAGCTTTTCGATGAGGCCGAGAGCATGGCATTTCGACCAGAAGAGCTGGATGGACTCCAGCTCCCGGGGGCCGAGCTCGAAGCGGAGGTTCTCCTCGAGGTAGCGAGTCGCAAGGTCATCGGGCCACCCGAGCGACCTTGCATGGGCGGCGACGATCTCCGGGATACGGCGACTGTTGGCTTGCCGGCGGCGGAGGAGGAGAGCCGGCAAGTCGCCGAGCTCTGCCTCGGCGCGGGCCATCCAGGTGGCGAAGACGAAGGGTAGACCGGTGAGCTCCTTCCAGGCCTCGCCGAGGTCGAGTTGGAACGGGTAGAGGATCGGGTCGGGCTCGTCACGTACCACCTTGTCGCCGATGAGGAGGAGGGCGTCATGAGGTTCGTCCCTGCCGGTTACCCCACGGAGCCGTAGAGTGCTGAGTTCGAGCCGCCGGCCGTAGCGTTCGGCGAAGACAACCTGGAGCAGGGCCACCGACGTGTGGCTGTCGCCGTCGACATGGACCCGGCAAAGGTCCTCGAGGGGAGAGTGGCTGAAGACTCGGACAGTGAGGGTGGCGCCGTCGGATCCGATACAGCCGGCGGGCACGATAGCCAGTTCGCAAGGAGCAAGCTGAAAGTCGATGACGGGGCAGAGGGCCACCTGTGCCGCACGCCCGACGAGGGTGTCGAGGAGACGTGCCGGAACATTGCTGAGCAGCGTGAGCCCGGGCTCGTCCTCGAGCCCGTCCACGAGGGGCTTGGCGTTGAGGAAGCTGACCGAGGCAATGGTCTGCATCTGCGATCGCGCCGGCGTCAGCCGAGAGGATCGTGGGGCATGCTGCCCCGGCGGCTGCGCAGGTAGGCGAAAGGCGTGGCGTAGAGGAAGTTCGAGACTCGGGATGTGTAGATGTCGGCGGAGCGCTCGACCTGACGGGCGAGGTGGCTCTTGTCGTTGCCTGACCGCAGGAGGGCGCCCCAGCGCGGGTTCTCGAGCTCGGATGCCTTGCGCGCGAGGGGCACGATGCGTTTGTCCAGCACTTCGATTGCAGCTCGCAGACGAGCCATTTCGGCTTCGAGCTCCTTCGCCGAGGCCGTAGGCTGCTCGCCGTAGCCGTGGTTACGCCGCTGCACTGCCAGCCGGGTGCGAGAGTGGGCGACCTCGAGCGCCTCCTTCTCGAGCATCATTTCCACCAGGACATTTTCGGTGGCACGGAACTCCTCGAGCGCCGCCAACTCGTCCTCGAGCTCGCGGAGGATCAGCGCCGTGCGCCAGCGTAGGCTCGACTTGGACATGCGGACGTCGGCGTAGATATGATCACCGACGTAGAGGATCTCGGCGCCGGAGAGGCCGAGATACTCCTCCACCCTGGTGGCGTCGCCGCCGAGATAGACCCCGGGGCTGGGGATCGTGGGTCCCGGCACCGGGCTGAGCAGGCCGGCCTCCTCGTCGGTGACGGAGAAAAGCGGCAGGTCGTAGCTGAAGAACCCGGGCTTGCGGGCGCTGACGATGACCAATTCGAAGAGGTCCCGCCAGCTGCGCTCGGGGCCGAGGAACCGGTCGAACGCGAAGGACATGATCTCGCGCACGTAGGGCCACTCGGCGTTGCTGATGAGCATCAGGCGCTTGCCCGCGTGGAGCTGGTCGAGAAGGGCCATTGGCGTCTCGGGGTCGAGATCGACGAAGGGCTCCGGGTTGGCGATGATCTCGGCCTTGAGCGTGCCCTCGACATGAGCCTCATCGAGGCATGCGCGAACCCGCCGGAAGAGGTCCTCGTAGCCGTGCACCTCCGGGAAGAGGTGCTGATCGTGGAGATCGACCAGTTGAGCGTAAAGACAGCTCTCCGACAGCGAGAAGAGGGTGTTGAGAAAGATGAACCGTGGCTCCGACAGGTCTACCGGGGTGTGGCGGTAGACTCTGCGTTGTTCATCGAATTCCATCGGCCGGGTGCCGTGGGAGGCGCGCATGACATAGCCGAAGCGATTGGCCTTGACGATGTTGCCGAGCTCCGAGTCGATGATCAGCCCGCGGATGACCAGGTCCGGGTCGAAGCGCAAGTCGGTCACCGGCCAGTCGTCGGCTGCCAGGAGCTCCTGCATCCGATCGTAGGCCCGCTGCTCCCAGACGTCCGCCCGGTAGTGGACCAGGGTGTAGTCCATGTCGTAGCCGATGGCGCTGATGGGGCGTAGGTTGAGAGTACGATTGCAGTAGATTCGCCGCCCAACCGGGACCGACGTCGAATCGAAGAGGGAAGCCGTCATGCGGCCAAGGCTAGCCCGGATCATCCACGAGGTCTACCGGGGAGGCCACCAGGAGGGAATTAGGAATTAGGATTTCGGAATTATCGGCGCGAGGAAGCTGCCGAGGATGTTGGAGCATAATGCCCGCGTTTGGGGAGTGGACGTTCATCCTGAGAGAAGCGACCCGTGAGGGGCGAGAACCAAACACCCCAATAAAAAAGCAAGCCCGCGAGCGGGCTTGGGAAGGAGGAGATTGTCCGGTGCGTCCGAGATTGACTATAGGTGACGTGGGGAAAGCAGATAGTGACAGGGGTCACAATAACCTGTTCTGAGTTCAAACCTCAAATTAGGAATAGATCCGAGTACGAGAGGTGCTCTGTGTTATCCCTCTGGATGCACCACTCCGATATAGGGCAGGGTCCGGAACTTCTCGGCCCAGTCGAGACCGCAGCCCACGACCCAGACATCAGGGATCTCGAAGCCGAGGTAGTCGATCTGGGCGTATACCTCGCGCCGGTCTGGTTTTTGGACCAACGCACAGGTCTTGAGCGAGGCTGGCTGCCGCGCCGCGAGGGCGCGCACGAGGTATGCAAGGGTGTGGCCGGTGTCCACGATGTCCTCCACGACCAGCACGTGCTTGCCGGAGATGTTGCGGCGCAGGTCGAGGATCATGCGCACCGCACCATCGGTTGTGGTTGAGTCGCCGTAGGTGGACAGCGCCATGAAATCGACGCTTCGCGGGATGGTGAGACGGCGTGCGAGGTCCGCCAGAAAAATGAAGGACCCCTTGAGAACGCCCACCAGGATGAGGTCATCCACCTCCCGGTAGTCCGCGGAGATGCGGCGGGCGAGCTCGTCCACCTTGGCCTTGATCTGCTCTTCGCTGATGAGCACTTCGGGCAGGGTTTCGGGCATTGGGTTCCCTCCTTGACTGGTCGTGCGCAGCCCAGTGTACCCCGCCATAATTGGGGTGAAGTATCGAGGGCGCCGAGCGGCCGGAAACATGCGACCATGGGCGCGTGTTGGACGTGGGGTGGGGATGAACGACGAGACAACCACGGGCGGGACCGGGACCCGGCGACCGATCCTCAGGCTGTTGAAGGCCTACGCTTGGCGTTATCGCTGGAGCTATTTCGCCGGCTTCACCTTGCTGTGGGTCACCAACTATTTGACGGTCAGTATTCCCGGGCAGATCGGGCATGCCGTCGATGCGTTGCGGGCGGGTGAGTCCCTGGGGCGTTATGTGGCTGCAATCGCCCTCATGGGCATGGCGGTGATCGTGGTCCGATCCCTCTCCAGGGTCCTCATATTCAATCCGGGTCGCCACCTCGAGTACCACCTGCGTAAGGACCTCTTCGCCCGTCTCCTGCGCCTGCAACCGGAGTTCTACGCCGGGCACAAGCGAGGCGACATCGTCAGCCGCGCGGCCAATGACATCACCTGGGTGCGAACCCTGGTTGGATTTGGCGGTCTTCAGGTGGTCAACGTCAGCCTCGCGGTCGTCATGACGGGGTGGAAGATGCTCTCTCTGTCGCCGACGCTGACCCTGATGGCAATGCTGCCGATCCTTGTCGGTATGGCCGCTGTGCAGTTCGGGATCCGCCGGCTCTTCCCCCTCGTTCGGCGCATCCAGGAGCAGCTCGGCGAGATCTCGGAGCATGTCCTCGGCAGCCTCCAGGGCGTCGCCGCAATTCAGGGCTTCGTGGCCGAGGAGGCTTTCATTCGCCGCTTCGAGGTTCGCAATCAGGCGTGGCTTCGCACCGGGATGCGCCTCGCCCTGATCCGCGCGCTCGCACTCCCGCTTCTGGTGCTCTCGGGCGGCATCGCCATGTTCGTTCTCATCATGGTGGGCGGTCGGCTGGTGCTCGACGGGACGCTCACGGTCGGTGAGCTCGCGACCTTCACGGTCCTGCTCACGGTCCTCCTGCCGCCTCTGCGGTCCTTGGGCTGGATGATGTCGGTCGTGCAGCGTGGCCGTGCAGCACTGGAGCGTATTTTCGAGCTCATGGATGCCCCGGTCGACCGGCCCGAGGGCAGCTCAGGGGTGGAAATACCGACAGGGCGCGGACCGAGCCTGGTGCTCCGCGACCTCCACTTCGCCTATCCCGACGAGCCCGAGCGCGAGGTGCTGCAGGGGGTCTCGCTGGAGATTCCTGCCGGCGCGGTGGTGGGGCTGAGCGGGCGCACCGGCAGCGGCAAGAGCACCCTGTTGCGGCTCTTGATGCGCTTGTACAATCCACCGAAAGGCAGCATCCTGGTCGACGGCGTCGATCTCACCGAGCTCGATCTCGATGCCTGGCGCCGGCGACTCGCGGTCATTCCCCAGCGGCCGTTCCTCTTTTCGGACACCATCTCCACCAACGTAGCGATGAGCCGGGACGATGACGCCGAGGGCGTGCGCCGCGCGACCGCCATGGCCGCCCTCGACCAAGACCTGGCTGCGCTTCCGGACGGCCTTGAGACGGTGGTTGGGGAGCGCGGCATCATGCTGTCCGGCGGCCAGCGGCAGCGTGTCGCCCTGGCCAGGGGGCTGTATCGCGGTGGCGATCTCCTGATCCTCGATGACGTGCTCTCGGCGGTGGACCACCGCACAGAGGCGGAGCTGGTGGAGACCATCACCGGGCTCGCCCGCCGCCCCGAGGCGCCGACGGTGCTGATCTCCAGCCATCGACTGTCCGCGCTGCGCCACTGCGACCTCATCCTGGTGCTCGACCGCGGCCGGCTGGTGGACCACGGCTCGCACGCGGAGCTGGTCGCTCGGCCCGGGCTCTACCGCGATACCTGGCAGATCCAGGCCCAGGGAGCGGCGGGCGAGGAGAAGGCATCGTGACGGATGCGGGCATGCTGCGGCGGCTGTGGCCCTTTCTGCGTCCCGACGCCTGGGCCTTCGGCCTCGCCCTGGCCTTGACGCCGGCGGCGGCCGGTCTCAGTCTGGTCCAACCCTGGCTTCTCAAGAGGGCCATCGATGACCACCTGGTGCCGGGTGTGGCCGAGGGGTTGATGGGCGTGGCCCTCCTCTACATCGTCGCCGCGGTGGTGGGATATTTTCTCGAGGCGGCGTACGTGCTCGTGCTCGCCTGGGGTGGCCAGCGAAGCATCGTTCGCCTGCGCTCCGGCATTTACCGGCATCTGTTGGGCCTGTCCCAGGCGTATCTCGATCGCCAGCCGGCAGGGCGGCTGTTGACGCGGGCCACGAGCGATGTGGACGCCATCGGTGAGGCCTTCTCATCGGGTCTCATCACCATCGTTCTCGACCTCCTGATGATCGTCGGCACTCTCGGCGCGATGCTCTGGCTGGACGTTCGGTTGACAGTCGTCCTGCTCCTGCTGGCACCGATCATCCTGCTCGTGCTCGAGGTCGTTCGGCGGCGCTTGAGAATCCTCTTCGTGCAGGTGCGTGAAGCCCTGGCGGCGCTCAACGCCTTCCTCGCCGAGCGGATTGACGGCGTTGAGATCGTCCAACTCTTCAGCCACGAAGCGGCCAGCGAGGCCCTCTTCGATCTCCGTAACCAGCGCTTCCGGCGCGCCACTACCCGCTCGAACTACTACGACTCCTTCATGTACGCGATGGTGGACGGCGCCGCCTCGATCTGCGTGGCGGTGATGCTGTGGTACGGCTCGGGATTGGCGGCACGAATGGGCCTTCCCGTTTCCCAGGTGGCGCCGTTGAGTGCCGGCCTGCTGGTGGCCTTCATCGAGTACCTCGACCGGCTCTTCCGGCCGCTTCGCGAGGTTTCGGGCAAGGTCGCTGTATTGCAGCGGGGTGCGGCCGCCCTCGAGAAGATCCTCGACCTTCTCGACGAGACGGTGACCGTGGCGGGGGAGGGGTTGCCGTTGACCGGTATCGAAGGAGACATCCGCTTCGAGGATGTGTGGTTCCGTTACCGCCCGGAGGCCGGGGACGTGCTCAAGGGCATCGACCTCAAGGTGCGACTGGGAGAGGTGGTGGCGGTGGTGGGAGCCACCGGTTCCGGTAAGACCACCCTCACCCGTCTCCTCAACGCCTCCTACACGGGCTATCGCGGCAGCATCACCATCGACGGCCGCGAGCTACGGGAGCTGCGTCCGAAAGACATCCGGCGCCACGTGGCGGGAGTTCGCCAGGATCCGCAGCTCTTCTCGGAGTCGATGCTCTTCAACGTCGATCTCGGCAGCGAGGAGATCCCGATCGAGAGGACGGTGGAGGCCGCCGGCCTGGTTCACGCCGACCGGGTGGTCGACCGCGTGGGCTGGGATCACGTCCTGCGCGCGCGCGGCGCCGATCTGTCGGTGGGCGAGGGCCAGCTCCTGACCTTCGCCCGCGCCATGGCGCACGATCTCTCGGTGGTGGTCCTCGACGAGGCGACCGCCAGCATCGACTCCCTGACCGAGCAGCTCATCCAGGACGCCCTGGCGCGGATCTTTGAACGCAAGACCGTGATCATCGTCGCCCACCGGCTTTCAACTGTCGAACGCGCCGACCGGATCGTGGTCATGGACGGTGGCCGCATCGTCGAGCAGGGCACCCACGCGGAGCTGATGGCGAAGGACGGCCACTACGCCCGGCTGGTCAAGGCTGGCGAGGAGTTGCTGGTCGCGTAACACCCGTGTCCGCGCCCGGTGTCACTTTCGCCATCGATTCTTCTTTCGAGTTCGGGTGGGTGGGCGGCAAATTCGAAATCCGAATTACTGGCGCCCTCCCGGCTTCGCCCTATGGGCTACGCCGTGACCGAGGCGGGCGCCATGACCCCCCATCGTGAGCGGGCTATCCGAAGTTGACTTCCAAACGGTCGAAGGCAGTGTTGATCGTCTGCTCCGGAACGCAGAAGGACATCCTGAGATGGGCCTCCCCGCTGGGGCCGAACGCGACTCCCGGGGTCGTGGAAACCCGGGCCTCGCGGAGCAGTCGCTTGCAGAAGGAGAGGGAGTCCCGGCCCTCCTCCACTAGGATGCGCGGGAACATCAGGTAGGAGCCGCCAGGCTTCTGATAGCTGAAGACCGAGGGCATCCTGTCCAGTCGCTCACACATCAGATTTCTGGTCGCGAGGTAGTGGTCCCGAAATTCCACAACGCAGTCCTGGGGCCCCTCGAGCGCAGCCAGGGCGGCGTATTGGGACACCGTCGGCGCACAGATTGCGAGCGGGATGTGGGCCTTGGTGATCTGCTCCACAAACTCCTCGTTGGCGTGAAGATACCCGATCCTCCATCCGGTCATGGCGTAGGTCTTGGTGAATGTGAAACAGCTGATCGTGCGCTCCTCCATTCCGGGAAGAGATGCGATGCTGAAGTGCTGGTTTCCGTCGAAGACGAAGTACTCGTACGCCTCGTCGGTGATGACCACCAAGTTGTTGTCGCGGGCGACAGCAGCGAGGCGACGAAGCTGATCCTCGCCGAACACGGTCCCGGTGGGGTTCGAGGGTGAGCAGTAGAGGATGGCCTTGGTCCTCGGCGTGACTGCCTCGGCCATGGCATCGACATCGAGACTGAAGCCCTCTTCCTCGATACAGGGCACCAACACCGGTCGGCCCGACGCCATGACAACTTGACGGATGTGGGTGGAATAGGTCGGGCTGGGCAGGATGACCTCATCTCCGGGGTCGCACACGGCCATTATCGCGGCGGCCAGGCCTTCGATGGCGCCGACGGTCACTATGATTTGCGAGTCCCGAGCGTCGATCCGATTGTCTCTCTTCAGCTTGTCGGCGATCCCCCGGCGCAGGGCCGGTACGCCGGAGGTCGGCGAGTAGTCGCCTACCAGACCGTCCGCAATGGCCCGGATCGCGCCCTCCTTGATGTGCTCGGGGGTGTCCGAGGTCGGCTTAGCCCAGGACAGGAAGGCGACGTCCTCCACCTCCTGGGACAGCCTGGTCATTTCGTGGATCGCCGACTTTCCGATGCCGGTTACCCGTTGCGAAACCAAACTCGAATCTTCCATTGCTACCTCCTCAAAGGTCAGCCCGGCTCTGATAACGGAACCTGGACCTTGACTTGCTTATCTCATCACTTACCACCCATGCGCCTTTGGGCAGTGCCTGCAGGGGTCGGGAAAACGGTTGGCGCCCAGGGTGGCCGTCCTGATTGCGTCGGCCTCGTCCAATTCTCTGAGCCCTTTGCCGGAGAGGGGGAGGACCGAGGCTCGGAAACGCCTCTCTGCCTCGAGGCGCCGAGCCCACGGAGCCACAAAACGCGTCCGCATTTCGGACGACAGGAGATCAGCGAGGCCCGTCCCGTCGAGTCGACCATAGCTCACCGCCTCGATCTCCTCGACTCCGCTCGCGGACCAGCGCGGAATGGACCCGTTGACGGGCAGGAGTAGATTCACGCAGGGGCCAACCCGGCCGTCCCAGCCGACGAACGCGAAGCGCAGAGGATCGAGCGCACATACCAGCGGCTCCTCGCCACCCTGCGCCTGGTTTCGGAAGGCGATGCCGACGACCGAGGCCACTCTCTCGGCGTGCTCCAGATGGGCCGTGACTCCATCTTCCAGGGCATCCTCCGCAAAGGCGGCCTCTTCCACGTGGATCTGCGAGGTCGGGCAGTCGAGGTGGACAATAAAGAACTCGTCCACGCCGGCCTCGGCGGCCTGCCGAACAACTAGCGGTAGGTCCGCGGCGTTGTGCCGGGTCAAAAGGTAGCTGACCAGAACCTGCAGCGGGACGCGCCGCTCGTGCGCGCGCCGGGCGAGCCCGCCGGCGGCTGTCAGCACCGACTCGAGCCGCGACCCGTCGCGCAGGGCAGCGTGATTGTCCGCGTCGCCGGCCACCGAGACCGCGACCCGGTTCACGTCCCCCCGCAGCAACCAGCCCGCGGCCTCCTCGAGCCGGTCGCCGTTGGTTGTAAGGCCTACCGTGCAACCAGCCGCTCTGGCATCTTGCGCCCAGGCTGCGAGGTGGGGATGGAGCAGAGGTTCACCCCACCCTTGCAGATGCACGTGCTCGGCCAGCTCGAGATCCGAAGCCACAACCCTCCATAGGGCGTCATCCATATCGCCCTCTCTCCAAACTTCGGCCAGAGAGGAGCGCGGACAGATCGAGCATCGGCGGGTGCAGCGGCTGGTGACCTCCACCTGCAGGGCTCGCAGGGGTCGCTGAGAACGGCGGCGCAGCCAATCCAGGATGGACATTGCGTTTCGTCCCGGGGAGGGGTATCCCTTTTCGAGATCGAGTCTACCACTCCTTCCGGAGGCGCAGGATGATCGTGGGCTGTCTCGGCCGATGAACGGTAGGAGCCTGAACAAATCGGAAACAGAGAAGGAGGACAGGCACGGCAGGTGTACCATGTAGGGCGCGATGCGTGATCCACAGTTCGTTGCGTCGGGGAGTTGGTGACGCTTCCCGGGAAGGAGGCGAGATGAGCGTTCGACGGTGCGTCATAGGAACAGCGCTGATGGTGGTGGTTGCTGCGGCCGTGGTGTTTGCGGCGCCGGCGGCGGCCCACGATTTTTTCCCCCAATCGGTGGCCTCGGGGGATCCGCGGCCGGACAGCGTGGTGTTGTGGACGAGAGTCGACGCACTCACTGACGAGGAACCCAAGGCCCTCGTTCTGGAGGTCGCGACCGACGGCAGCTTCACCAACATTGTCGCATCCCGCGAGCTCTCGGCCTGGGCGGAAAACGACTACTGCGTCAAGGTGATGGTGGACGGGCTCCAGTCCTACCAGACCTACTACTACCGATTCACCTACGGCGGGGAGTTCTCGCCCTTGGGTCGCACCCGAACCGCACCCGCTCCCGAGGCGGAGCTGCCGATTCGTTTCGCGGTGGTCTACGGCCAGGACTTCACCGGCCGCTACTACAACCCCTATGCCGAGCTGCTCAATCAGCACGACGAGGACATCGACTTCGTGGTCCACCTCGGGGATTACGTTTACGAGACTACCGGCGATCCCTCGTTCCAGGATCCGACCGAGGAGCGCAAGGTCGAGTTCGAGGACACCGAGGGCGCCATCCTTCTCGGCACCGAAGAGAACCCCTTCTACGCGGCGGCCAGTCTCGCCAACTACCGTACGCTATATCGCACCTTCCGCTCGGACGAGATGCTGCAGCAGGTGCACGCGCGCTGGCCGATGATCGTCATCTGGGACGACCACGAGTACTCCAACGACTGCTGGGGCGCCACCGCGACGTACTTTAGCGGCCGGGAGGACGAGTTTGATGAGCAGCGCCGCCGCAACGCCGAGCAGGCGTTTTACGAGTGGATTCCGACCGAGGCCGGTCTCGGGGACGACGGGTTGCTCGCAGTTGACGACAGCAACCTCTA
>DAOWFV010000158.1 GCA_030637805.1 Acidobacteriota bacterium
GTCGTCCAGCTTGCCGTCGCCGACTGACACCACCTCGGCCTCTTGGGGCTTCTCCTTGGCGGTATCCGGAATAATGATGCCTCCATGCACCTCTTCTTCTGCCTCGGTGCGCTTCAGGAGGACGCGGTCGCCCAGGGGTTTCACCTTCATCTGACTCTCTCCTTTCGAGTTATCTCTGGTTTTTGGCACTCGAGTCACGCGAGTGCTAAAGGAATATAGTGGTCATCGGGGTGATTGTCAACCCCCTTTTCTTGATTTCTGATGAAATGTCGCTCAGATCTCCTCACTCGCCCTAAATAGGAACTTCTTAGTGAAGTTCGCTAAGATTTCTCAGCGGTCGTGAGTTATCCCTCGGGCCAGCCAATGAGGCCGCGGCGAGCGATCCGGACGACTCGGATCGGCTGTCGGCCAGATGAGGCCTCCCAGTCTCGCCGGGGGTAATAATCCTGTAGGAAACCGGGGCGGGTAGGGTATCTTTGCTGCGAATGGAGGATGCTATGACCGGACGAGTTCTCCTCGTGTGCCTGTTGACGTCCGCCGTCGCAACGGCGGGGACCCTCGACGATCTGCCCCAGTTCACTCCCGACGCAAACGCCGAGCGAGCTTCGATTCCGGAGGTCTTCAGGTGGGACCTGACCGCCTTGTTTCCCTCCGATGATGCGTGGTCCGATGCCTTCTCGGCCGCCGGCGAGAGTCTGTCAGGCCTGGCGCGCCACCACGGCGGGCTGAACGATCCGGCCATCCTGGCCGACTACATGGCAACCTACTTCCGGCTCGAGGTGGAGGCGAATCGGCTGTCCCTGTACGCCAGCCTGCAGCGCGACGGCAACACCACCAACCAGGAGTTCATTGCCCGTCACCAGAGCGCCCTCGAGCTCACAAATCGGCTGATGGACGAGGGCTCGGTGCTTCGGGAGGCCGTGCTGGGCTACGACGCGGAGGAGCTCGCCGAGGCCTATCGCGAGGCGACCGAGCTGGCGACCTTCCGCCCGTGGATCGAGGGACTGAGGCGGCGTGCCGACCGGGTGCTCGATCCGGAGGCTGAGAGGGTTCTGTCGCTCGCCGGCGACAACCTGTGGGCGGCGATCGACCTCAATGAGCTGCCGTCACCGCTCGAGACCACCTTTGGAGCCCTGGTTTCGGAGATGCCGCTGCCGATGATCGTCGACCAATCCGGCGCCGAAGTCCAACTCACCTTCGCCAACTACGGTCGGATGCGCGGTTCGGCAGATCGTCGAGTGCGTCGCGATACGGTGGCGGGGATGTTCGCGACCTTGAGGGGCTTTGAGAACACCTTTGCGGCCACCCTTGGCGGCCAGATCGAGTTCAACGTCTTTCTCGCCCGTTCCCGCAAGTACGACACGGCCCTCGAGGCGTACCTCGACAAGGATGATCTCGACCCTGCCGTCTACCACAACCTGATCCGAACCGTGCGCGCACACGCCCCCGCGCTGCACCGGTACATCGAGCTGCGCAAGAAGGCCATGGGATTGGATGAGGTCCACCTCTATGACCTCTACGTGCCCCTGGTGGCCGGGGTGGAGCGCGAGATCGACTACGCCGAGGGTGGCGGCCTGATCATCGATGCGCTGGAGCCGCTCGGCAGTGATTACGGTCGGCGGCTGGCCAAGGTCGTTGATCCCAGGAACGGCATGATCGACGTCTACCCCGCACGGACCAAGGACAGCGGCGCGTTCTCGGCCTCGGTTTACGGCGTCCGTCCCTACATCAAGATGAATTTCCAGAACCGCTACGACGATGTCTCGACGCTCGCGCACGAGCTCGGACACGCGCTCCACAGCGAGCTGTCCATGGAGAGTCAGCCCTACTTGACCTCGCGTTACGTGCCATTCCTGGCCGAGATCGCCTCAACCTGCAACGAGGTTCTTCTCTCCAAGCACATGGTGGCCCTCGCCGGGTCCGAGGCCGAGCGCGCCTGGTACCTGTCGGAGCTGCTCGAGACCATTCGGACCACCCTTTATCGGCAGACTCTCTTCGCCGAGTTCGAGCTCCGGGCCCACCAGCTCGCCGAGAATTCTGAGCCGATCACGGCTGAACGGCTGAACGCGATCTACGAGCAACTGATCCGGGACTATTACGGGCCCGGTTACACCATCGACGTCAACGATCCCCTTGAGTGGGCCTACATTCCCCACTTTTATTACAAGTACTACGTGTTTACGTACGCTACCGGCCTCGCATCTGGAATTGCCCTCGCCGAGAAGGTGGCATCGGGCGACCCCGCAGCCCGCGACGCCTACCTGGAGATGCTGCGGGGCGGCAACTCCAGACCGCCGCTGGAGCTTCTGAGGTCCGCGGGTGTCGACCTGACGAAACCGGATGCGATCACGGCCGCGCTCGAGCTCTTCGAGCGTACGGTTGCCGAACTCGAGGGGCTGTTGCTGGACCAAGAGTAATCCGTGTGAGTCCAGGCTTGATTGTCTTGCCGGTGCTGAAGCGTTAGGGTAGGCCACTGTGAAGATGCCCGGCCAGCAACCACCTGGAGGCCCCGGCGACGAGCCGCGCAGCGAGGCAATGCGCGGCCATGTGGCCGACGCCGTTTTCAGTATCCGTCCAGGGGAAGGGGCGCTGGCCTGGCTCTTCTTCTTCGCCTTCCTGGTGCTCACCACCGTTCACTTTGCGGCCAAGAGCGTCCGCCAGGCCTCCTTCATCGACGCACTCGGGGCGGAGAACCTGCCCTGGGTGTACCTCGCCGTTGCCCTGGTCTCGTTTCCAGTGCTGGTCTTGTACTCACGGCTGGCCGCCCGCTTCCGGGTGGCCATGCTGATGCTCGCATTCACTTTGATCCATATCGCCGCGCTGGTGGCTTTCTTTCTGCTCTTTGCCACCGGCCGTGACTGGGTAGCGGTTCTCTACTACGTGTGGTTGGGCATGGCCTTTGCGATTGCGGTGTCCCAGTACTGGACCTACGCCAACCAGGTCTTCGACCCCCGCCAGGCGCGGCGGCTCTTTGCATTCATCGGCGCCGGCGGCCTGTTGGGGGCGACCCTCGGTGGGTTCCTGGCCGTGGCGGTCACCCGGTTCGCGGGGACCCGCTTCACCCTGCTCGCGGCGGCGTCGCTGTTGCTGCTGGTACCGCTGCTGGTGGTCCTGATCGAGCGATCTCGCGGCAAGGCGCCCGACGCCCTCCGGCGGCGACACGGCGCCCGGCATGAAGAGGCGCGCGGCGGCCTCCGGACCCTGCGCGGATCCCGACTCCTGGCACTCATCGGCATGCTGATGCTGGCCACAGTGATGGTGGGACAGCTCGTTCAGTGGCAGTTCTACTATCTGGTAGAGAAGAACACCGAGATTCTCGACGAGCGCACATCGGTCATCGGGCTGGCCTTCATCCTCATGGGCTTCATCGGGTTCATCTTCCAACTGGTCTTCACCCAGCGAATCCACAAGACTCTCGGGGTCGGTGTGGGGATGCGGGTTCTCCCGGGAGCGGTGGCAGCCGCCCAACTGGCAGTAGTCCTCGCGATCATCGCCGGATCCGGAGCGATTTACCCGTTGGTGTGGGTTCTCCTGCTGACGGAAACGAGCCTCCGCCACTCGCTGGAGCAGGCGACCCGCGAGCTGCTTTTCCTGCCGGTGGCCGAGAAGCTGAGGGTCCGGGCAAAGGCCTTCATCGACGTCTTCGTTCAGCGATTCGCCAAGGGTGCGGCGGCCATCCTCATTCTGCCCGTGACCTTCAAGGTGCTTCCCGCGGCCTACGTCAGCGGGCTGACGCTGGTCCTGGCGGCGGGCTGGCTGGTGCTGACGACCCGGGTTCGCCGGGAGTACGTGACAGCCTATCGCGAGGGCTTGAAGTCGGGGACGATTCAGCCCGACGCCGCCATCGATCCCGGCGATGTGACTACCGTAACCACGCTGGTGCAGTCCCTCGGGAGCTCGGATCCGCGTCAGGTGCTCCACAGCCTCGACCTGCTTGCGGCCAGCGGCGAGGGACGGCTTGTGACCCCGCTCCTGCTCCACCACGAAAGTGCGGAGGTGCGCAGCAAAACCCTCGAGATCCTCGCGGAGGCCGGGCGCAAGGACGTGGTGCCTTTGGTGGAACGTGCTCTGACCGATGGCGATGCCGGGGTTCGTACCGGGGCCATCCGAACGCTTGCTCGACTGCGCGGCGAGAAGGCCGCCGAGCTGATGTTGGAACACCTCGACGACGAGGATCACCGCCTCCGGGCCTCGGCTGTGGCGAGCCTGCTCGGCGGCGCCGATCCCGAGGGTGCTCAGAGGGCGGACGTCGTGCTCATGGAGCTGGTGGCCGATGACGATCCCGAGGTAAGGGCAGAGACCGCTCGCGCCCTTGGTCATGTCGGGGACCCGGTGGCCAGCGACGTTTTGGTGCAGCAGCTCTACGACCGCGAGCTGAGTGTGGTGCGGGCGGCCATCGGCGCCGTTTGCCAGCGCGTCGAGCGTGACGGGCCCAACCCCCTCTACGCCACGATCCTCATCGCGCAGATGGGAAACCGGCGTCTCAAACACGAGGCGCGCGAGGCGTTGGTGGCACAGGGTGAGCGAGTACTGGAGTCGCTGCTGCTCTTCATGAACTCAGCGGACGAGCAGATCTGGGTGCGGCGCGCGGTTCCGAAGACCATTGCCCTGATCGGTTCCCAGCGTGCAGCAGACGCCCTGCTGACGAGCCTCGATTCCACCGACCGCGTCCTTCGAAGCAAGATCATCGAGGCCCTGGTCTACCTCAGGACCCGCGACGAGAAAATCAAGGTGGGTCGCCGTTTGATCTCCCGCCAGCTCAGCGGGGAAGCCGCGCGCTACCTGCGATTGCTCGCCGATCTTTGGGCGGTGTCCTCCCTCCACGAGGCGCGCCTCGACGGCCCGCTGGCGGTGTGGAAGGTCGACGGCCGGGTGCCCACCCTGCCGCAGCAACTGCTCGCCCAACGAATGGCAACCTCGGTAGGCAACATCTTCGGCCTGCTCGAGCTCATCGAAAATCCCGAGGACATTCGCGCCGCGCAGCGCAGCTTGCTCAGCGGTCAGACCCATCTCCGCGCACGGTCCCTCGAGTACCTCGACAACACCCTGAGCGGCTCGATTCGCCGCGACCTCTTCGCGGTGATCGACGACGCGCCGCCTGAGGACAAGCTGCGACGGTCGCAAACGATCTTCGACATCCACGTGCAGCCGCCGGAGGAGACCCTCGAGCGATTGATCGGCATCGACCCGAAGGTCGATCCGAGCGCGATCGGGATCATCCTCGCGGCCCTGCACAGCGTGTGGGTCGAGGAGATCACCTCGCTGTATCCCCTGGCGCGCTCGATGGCGGAGGAGGCGGAGGATCCGCTGGTGCGGGAGACCGCCGCCTGGGTGACCAAGCGGGTGGAAGGTGGGACGCATACGCGGGGCGTGCTCGCGACGGGAGGAGAAAGCCACATGGCCCCCATGGCACATATCGAGATGATGGTATTCCTGCAGGGAGTTGACCTCTTCGCTCACTGCAACGCCGAGCAGGTGCTGCGGCTGGCGGCGATCGCCCGGGAGCAGACCTACGACAAGAATGAGGTCGTCTTCAGCAAGGACGACCCGGCTGACGGGCTCTACTGCGTGGTGGAGGGCAAGGTGCGTCTGGACGCCGGTGGTGAGGTGGGAGCGGTCGTTGGCTCCAGTGGTCGCTTCGGGGTCCTTGACATTCTCAGCGGCCGACCTCGCTCCGGCGATGCGGTGACCCTCACCGACACCCGCCTCTTGACCATCGAGGCGGAGGATTTCTACGACCTCCTCTCCAACAACATCGAGATCGTCAAGGCCCTCTTCCACACCGTGGTCGCGCTCGGTGAGGACTCGGACGAGAGACTTCTCTAGGGAATTTCGGATTTCGAATTTCGGATTTCGAATTTATCGACGCGCGGAAACGGCCACGATAATGGTGCCTGCTGCCCGCGTTTGGGCGCAACCGCAGAACTGTCATCCTGAGCGAAGCGCCCCGGGCGCGAAGTCGAAGGATCCCCCGAAGTAGGAGAGGGCTGACAGCAAGGGCGCGCTCGTTCGGAGGTGCCTGGCATCCCGATATGACGTTGTCCTCAACGTCATGGCGGCGTGCCTGGCATCCTCTCGGGCAGACCGGCGACAGAAGGTCGCGTTGAAGTCGGTAGCGCCATTCTGGACCACTATCACGGACGTGGACGCCGACACGGGCGCGGGCCGGAGACGGCACGCCGCGCCGCGGTACCGCTTGCCGCGCCTGGACTTTTCAATGGTTGCTCAAGCGAGGTATGGTGCCTTTGTACGGATGGAAGGGAGGCCTCTCCTCATGCAACGACCTGATCCAATCCGCTGCACCTACTGCGAAGCAATCTCGGTGTGGTCCGCCGAGCAAACCGACCGCACCATGATTGGCGAGGTTCACACCTGCCCCTCCTGCGGGCAGGACACACACACCTGTGACGACGGCAAAGCCCATCAGCTCGAGGGCAGCGCGAGCATGCTGTGGGTGGCTGCCGAGCCGCTTTATTAGAAGCTTTCAGCCATCAGCAATCAGCCTTCAGCTTTCGGCTTTCAGTTTTCAGCTGTCGCTGTTTGTGCTCTTGCTGACTGCTGATTGCTGACTTCTGACCGCTGACCGCTACTCGAACGGCAGCTCGCTGATTTCGACCAGGTGCAGGTGAATGCGGTCATCGCGGGGAGCGGAGTCGTTGAAGATGCGCTCGGCGGTCGGCTGCAGGCCCTCCGGGTCGTCGGTTGCGAGCACCACCCGCAGGCGGTTGAATCCCTGGGAGTCCCGCTCCACCATGCCGGACGCGATGAAGGCGGGCAGCGCCTCGGCGGCCCGCTGGGGATCGCCCACGACCTCGAGCACGTAGACCAGGAGTTGCCCACCCACGTCGAGGCGGGTGAACAGGGTGTCGGACTCGATCGACGCCTCGACGTGGGTGAGGTGGATCGACCGCAGAACCTCCTCGGGACAGCCGCAACCCAGAGTGGAGCGGACGAAGCTCTGAAGCCGAGAGGTCTGGTCACTGGCCACCAGGTCATTGTACGACGTTACGAAACCCGGTGAGAAGACTGGGCTAAACGCGATCGTTGTTTACACTGGAAGGATGAGTACGTCTGCGGGCGCTGCGTTCCGGGAGCGGGCCCGGTACGAGGCCGACCGTTACGGGTCGGACGCGTGGGTTTTCGTCCGGGAGCTGCTGCAGAACGCGCGCGATGCCGGAGCGCGGCGGGTCTGGCTCGGCGGGATGCGCACCGGGGGGCGCGACCGCGTGATCTGCCGCGACGACGGCGGCGGCATGAGCTTCGACCATGCGCGCCGCTTTCTATTCACCCTGTATGCCTCCAGCAAGCGGGGCCGGTCGCGGTCCGCGGGCCGCTTCGGAATCGGCTTCTGGTCGGTGTTGCGCTTCGTCCCCGACACCATCCTCGTCCGCTCCCGGCCGGCAAGTGGTGAGGGTTGGCAGGTCCGGCTTGACGGCACCCTCGAGTGGATGAAGCGAGAGGGGGCGGTGATGGACCGGGGCACCGAGGTGGTGCTCGAGCGCCGCGCCGGTGGCCCGCACCCGGAGGAGGCTCTGCGCAGGTCGGTGCTCCGGGACGCCCCGTTCCTGCGCTGCCGCGGCCGGGGAGAGCGTCCGCTCGAGGTGCTTGTCAACGGGAATCGGGTCGCCGGTGAGCCGGAGGTCGACCCGCCGAGCCTGAGCTTTCGCCGCCGCGGTCTGCGCGGCGTCGTCGCCCTCGGCCCCGAACCTCGGGTGGAGGTCTTCGCTCACGGGCTGCGGGTGCGGGATGCCGCTACCCTGGACGAGCTCCTGCTCGAGGGGGACCGTCGCCCGCCGGCGTTGCCGGCGACCGCGGAAGGGCTCGCACCCAGGCTGATCCTCGATAGCCGAGACCTCTACGTGATGATGGCGCGCGGTGATGCGCGGGAGGATCGAGCTCTGCGCCGCCTGGTGGCGGTGGGGTATCGTGAGCTGAGGCGCCTCGTTCGGGCCGAGCTCGACCGTCACGCCCGCCTCTCCCTCCCGGCCCGGGCGATGGAGCGCTTGCGCGAGGCGTGGTCTGCGTCCTGGATTCCCAGGGCGGGCGCCTTTGGGATGGTGGTGGTGCTCGCGGCCGGCGGCTCGTGGCTCGCCCTGCGTCAGTGGAGCGGGGATCGGGTGATGTTGGTCTCCTCCGCGCCGGTTTTGGGACCGACCGCGCCGCGGCCGGCTCGCCCGGTGGCCTACCGCGATCTCGAGGGCCGCTATCGCGGACCCGATGTGGACGCCCTGATCGGAAAAACTCCGGCAGTGATCCTCTCCTACCAGCCGGCGGGAGAGCGGCTCCTCTTCGCCGCCCTGCTGGTGACCGGGCTGAGAGAGGATGGGACGACGCCGACGGGAGATCCAGTCGAGGCCCTCCGGTCCTACCAGGGCGCGCCATGCATCGAGGGGTGTCTCGAGGTGGAGCTCGAGGTGGATGCCGACGCGGGCCTGCTGAGGCTGCCGGTGGCCACCGGTCATCGGTTGGACCCGGCCAGTGTCCATCTGGACCGGGAGCCGTTGTCGGTCATGGTGACCGCCGCCGGCGAGCCGGCGGTGCTCCTGGAGAATCGCCGCACCGGCCGCCTGCGTTACCGGTCGATGCCGGGGGTCGCCCTCGAGGCGGTGGATGTAAGCAGTTGGCCCGAGCTTCCTCCGGAGGCGGAGGGTTTGGCCCTGGCGCTTGACGGTCTGCCCACCGGGGCGCGCGCGTTGGCCGCCGCCGACTTCGTGCGCCGCCGCGTGGCCTACGATCGCTCCCCGGCGACCCTCAAGCGGCACCAGGAGGAGCGCGACGAGGGCCGTGATCTCTTCACCCGCACCCTGATCGTCGGCGCCGGTGACTGCGATATCCAAAACGCGCTGCTCGCTGCGATTCTCGCCCGCTCCCGGGTCCCGACTCGCCTGGCGGTGGGCTGGATAGGGATCGATGGGGCCACGCTCCCCGGGCTGCACGCATGGGTGGAGTACCTCGATGAAAACGGGGGCTGGAGGGCGATCGATGCGAGCGCCGACGCCGGCGTCGTCGGTGGGGGAACCGCGGCCGGGCCGTCCCAGGTCGAGGCCACCAGCGACGTCTCGCCCTGGGTTGCGGGGCCGTGGCGGATTGTAGCGGCGGCGGCCCTGGTGTCGCTCGCGGCCGCAGCGGTCGCCCTGCTGCTCGGCCGGCGGGCGTGGCGGCGCAGCTTCCAGGGCGGTGGCGAGTCGGATCTGACGGGACTCCTTCGCGGGGCCGCGCTGCGCCCGCAGGTCTTTGCCCACGTCCACCCGCTCTTTAACCGAAGGGTGGTGCCGCTGCTCTCCGGGCGGGCCATCTCCCTGCGACAGGCCCGAGAGCAGCAGCGGCTGGGCCGCCTCGCATGTGGAAGGCGGCGGTCAGAGCTCGCCGTGCGGGCCGCCGGCAAGGGCAGCAGCGTGCTGGACGGAGGCCGCACGGAGGGTGTGGCGGTGGGCGAAGCTCTCGGGGCGGTGGACCTCGACCGCTGGCAGGAGTTGCTCGACAGGGCGAGGGCCGAGCCGGTGGCACTGCGGGTGGAGGAGGCGCTCGCAGGGGGCGGCGAGCCCGCCCGGGTGCGGGTGGCGGCCGACGTCGGTGAGGTGATGGCGGTTCTGGACGGCTCGCCGTTGGGGCTCGGACGCCGTTCACGGTGGGTCGTTGTGGACGAGGCGAGCGAGCTGTGGCGAGTAGTGCGGGGCCATGCCGACGAAAAACCGGCCCTGGCGGCGCTACTTCTTGCCGACGCCGTGGTGCCCAGAGTGGGTGCGACACCGGATGTGAGCGTTCGCTGCCTCGCCGGCCTGGCCGATGCGGCCCTTTGTGAGCGGGCCGGAGGTCGTCCGTGAAGGCGGCGGAGCTGCTCGCCATCGATGTCGGCAGCGAGCTGCGAACCCTGTGCGAGGCCCAACTCCGGGGGACCTGGCAGGTTCCTGCCGAGCTCGTGCGCCTCGCCCTGCGTGGAGGTGCGAGTGAGATCTCGGCGGAACGCCGGCGGAGGGGCTTCGCCCTGCGGTGGGTTGGAGCCCCGGTGACCCCGGAGTTTCTCCGCCATCTCCAGGCAGCCCTCGACGAAAACCTCAACGCCGAGGAGCGGCACCGGGCCATCGTGGCGCTGGAGGCTGGTAAGGCGCAAGCGCTACTGTGGGCTGCGGGTTTGCCCGGCGCCGTCCTCCGCGTTCACTCTACCAACGGGCGCCAGAAACTGCGCTTCGACCACCGAGACGGAAGCAGACCAAAGCTGAGCTCGGCGGGCGCCGCCGGCGACAGCGACCGCGTCGAGCTTCGCTGGTCCTGCGCCGGGCTCGACCGGGGTCGCGCCGCGGACTGGCTGCGTTTTGCAACTCGATTTGCGCCGTCGCCGGTGGAGATCGACGGGAGGCCGGCGCCGCAAGGCTTTCCGGGCGGTCTCTTCCATCTTCGGCTAGAAAGGCCGGTTCCCTGCCGGCTGGGGCTGACCCGCAGCGGTGAGGACCCCCTCCTGTGGTTGCTCAGAGACGGGGTCGTGTCGGCCCGCGCGACGGTTCCCGGCTACCCCTCTTTCCAGGCGGCTGTGGAGCTGGGAGGGGTGGTCCCCCCGGACGCGAGCGCGGCAGATATGCGACGTGCGGTCAACCCCTATCTCGAGGGTCTGATCGACCGTGCGGTACGGATGATGGTGCAGGTTGCCGATCGTCTACCGGCCCTGGCCGAGGCGGACCGGCAACGGCTGGGCACGCTCCTCCTGCAGGCGGCCCACCGGGGTCTGCGGGAGGAGGAGGTGCGGCGCCTCCCGTTGATTTCCCCGGCCGGGACCGAAGGACGCCTTCTGTCGCTGCTAGAGCTGAGCGAGCTGGTAGGACGCCGAGGATCCACCTTCCTGGCCGTCGATCCAAAGGACGATCCCGGCGACTTCCTTTTCGATCCGGAGACCACGTTTCGGGTCTCGAACGAGGAGAGGAACCTGCTTTCGGCTCTTCTCGGCGTGCGCTTCCGATCGCCCGCCCGGCGCCGACTCGGGGCCCTGCGTCGATCGGTGGTTCGTCTTCGCTCTGCCGTGGCCACCGCCGTGAGACGTTCAAGAGGTCTTGTCGGATCGCGCCCGCTGCCGGAGGATGCCCTGTCATCGGAGGAGCGGCGACTGCTCGCGGCGATCCGCATCGCGGCTCCGAACGAGAGAGTCCATCTCTGCGCCGGCGGCGGCGCGGTGCGGCGGTCCCGGCGCGGCCTGATCGTGCCGAGGGAGCACCCGGCGGTGGCGGCGGGGGCTAGCGCGGTTGCCGGCGACCTCACATGGCTCTACCCGGTGCTGTTGACTCTGTGGCCTGACGAGGCACCGCCCAGTGAGGTCAGAGAGCAGTGGCGGCGGCGAATTCTCGAACGCTAGTGA
>DAOWFV010000141.1 GCA_030637805.1 Acidobacteriota bacterium
AGCGAGTGGAGGCCGCAGGCCGGAACGAGTCGAAGGATCTCCTCCGGGTCGGCTAGGCATTCCCTTCCTGAGTGTCCCTCCGAACATCAGGAGATCCTTCGACTCGCTCGTCGAACTCGCTCGCTCAGGATGACAGGAATTTTGCAAGAGGCTGAGTGCTGAGTTTTGAGTTACAGCACCCCGTGGGCGGGGTCACACACCGCCGTGAGAGGGTGGCCGCCTGCCGGCGATCCCCGGCAAGGAGCCCGTCAGAGTTGTAACCCGATCGCGCCTAACGCTCGGACAGGCTCCCGGACCACAATCAACACCGTCGGCGGGAATTGAGGTTTGAGTTTTTCGAACCCTCCAATCGGTCCACGGGGGAAAAAGGGAAGGAACTCAAAACTAAAAACTAAAAACTCAAACCTGACCGGGCCGTGGAACCACCTCCGTTGCCCTGGCTATCCTTCTTCCAGGGAGCTCTGGTACTCATGGTCCCAGCGATTCCACCACTCCATCTCGATGCCGTGGCAGGTCTCCGCGTAGGCCGAGCAGGCGACGCAGCCGTCGCCGCGGACCATCTCGGGATCCTCCAGGGGCGGGAAGCGCCCGCAGAGCCGCTCTCCGAGCTCCCGGGCGGCAACCTCCTCATCACTCGGCGCCCGCCCCTCGAGGCGCGTCACCCCGTGGCGGAGCAGACGCTGCTCGGACTCCGGCAGGAGGACGCTGTCCTCCTTGTCCACGTGCTCCCACAGGTGTCTGGCCAGCCTCCGGGCCACCTCGGCGGCCTCCTCGGGCGATCCGCCCCTGGCCTCGAGATCGTCGACCAGCCCCGCCGCCTCCCGATGATCGGCGGCAATCGCAGCCAGTGGTCCACGGTCCAGGGGGGTTTCGGCACGGTCCACCAGGGCGGGAAACAGCGTTTCCTCTTCGCGTTCATGGTGGTAGCTACCGACAAAAACGCGCAGGAATTCCACGAAGTCGGCCAAGTCCTCAGGTGTCGTTTCGCCCTCCATCGCAGCCTCTGCGAAACGGAAGAGAGCGCCCGCCACACGATCCACGAGGCGATGCTCATCCAGAAGCTCTTCGAGCAGCTTCAACTTCATGGTCAATCGACCGTGGGCCGAACGACGCCCGCCGCCCCCGGGCCGCGTGGATCCTGGGCCGCCTCCACGACGCCGCCAGCCAGCCCCCGCACCGCGTGCACCTCGCCGATCTTCAGGCGCACTCCAAGCTCGTGGCCGCGGCGCTCGAGCTCCTGGGCGGTCTCCGGCGACAGGGCGTCGTGCTCAGCGAGGAGGATATCGGGCATCCACTGATGGTGGATCCGCGGGCGATCCACCGCCGACTGCAGCTGGTCACCGTCAACGACGAGGTTGAGCAGCACCTGTGCGGTGGCTGTGGGGATGCGCGAGCCGCCGGGCGAACCCACAACCAGCACCTCCTTCCCGCGCCACGCAATCGTCGGCGTCATCGAAGAGAGCATGCGCTTACCAGGGCCCACCGAGTTGGCCTCGCCCTGGACGAGCCCATACATATTCGGACGGCCGGGGGCCGTGGCGAAATCGTCCATCTCGTTGTTGAGCAGGAAGCCGACACCGGGAACCAGGAGGCCGCAGCCGAAGCTGCCGTTGAGGGTCGTGGTCAGAGCGACCGCATTCCCGACGCCGTCCACAACCGACAGGTGCGTGGTCTGATCGGCCTCCTGTACCTGGTCCCGCGACCACGCCCGCACGCGTTCGGAATCGGTCGCCTTCCGCGGCTTGATTTCCTGCGCGCGAAGGTCGAGCCACCGCGCCGCCAAGAGCTGCGGAGCATCGGCGAGGGCGGTTCGCGGGTCCCCCAGCAGGAATCGGTCGGCGTACGCGCGCCGCCACGCCTCCGCCAGGAGATGAGCCCGGTCGGCGCCGAAGCGCTGCTTCTCCCCCCAGTCGAGACGTTCGAGCAACCCGTAGGTCTCACCGAGAATGATGCCGCCGGATGACGGCAGGGGCATCGAGGCCATCTGCCAACCGAAGGCGGGAAATTGCACCGCCTCCCTCCAAACCGAACGGTAAGTCGCCAGATCGGCGGCTCGCAGCAGCCCTCCGTGACGGCGTGCGGCGAGCTCCACCGCCGCGGCGATCGGACCTTTGGTCAAACCGTGGACTCCTCTGTCTCTGTAAACCTCGAGGGTCGCGGCAAGCTCCGGGAGATGCATCATGGTCCCGGCGGCGGGCGGGCGGCCGTCGGGAAGCCAGACCGCGGCGGTCTCGGGGAAGCGTGCCAGCAGCTCTGAGTTCTCGGCGAGCCCACGTTCGAGCCGCTCGGTGACCACGAACCCATCCCGGGCCAGCCTCAGGGCCGGCGCCACCACCCGAGACCACGGCAGTTTTCCATGCTTCCGGTGGAGCTCGTGCAGCCCGGCGGGTGAACCCGGAACCCCCGCGGCCTTCGGTCCGACGAGGGAGGCCTCCGGCAAGGGCTCGCCGCTCTCGTCGAGGTACATGTCGTGGCTGGCTTTCGCCGGAGCCGTTTCCCTGAAGTCGAGAGCCTCCACCACGCCGCCGAAGCGAACCACCGCAAAACCGCCACCGCCGAGGTTGCCCGCCTGGGGATGGACCACGGCCAGGGCGAGGGCCGTAGCCACTGCGGCGTCGGCTGCATTGCCCCCCGCCCTCAAGATCTCGAGACCGGCCTGGGTGGCCGCCGGCGCCGCGCTTGCGACGGCACCCCCGCTCCCGCGTACCGCTGCCGGGTGGGCTGCCTCGATAGCGCCTATGGAAAGTAACGACACGACGGCGAGGAACGCCGCCATCCGGCAACCCCACGTTCTCGAGAGAGCCAAGTGCATCATCGACCGAGTGTACTTCAGCATCGTGCACACGATTGAAGGTGTGGTGAGATTTGAGTTCTCAGTTTTGAGTTCCGGCCCCCCACCCATCCGCCGGAATTTCCTGTGGCTGGATGGCCGTTAACTCAAAACTCTTGTGCGGGTCCGTCGGGCAAGTGGGATCGGCTATCATGCCTCCGCGCGCGGCGATGCGCGGCGCGCGGAGGCATGATGACCTGGAACTACTCAAAAAAGACCACCGAGCTCTTTATGGCCGCGGTGCAGGGAAAGCCCGGAACCCACCTCGGTGAGATCGAGGATGCCGACGGCTTCGGCGAGCACGGATCGATTGCTTGCGGCGATGCCCTACGCTTCACCTTTTCGGTCGACCGCCACCCCACCGATCCGAAGAAGGACCGAATCACCGACGCCCGCTACCTCACCTTCGGCTGCACTTCGGCCATTGCCGCCTCGGAAGCGCTGTGCGCGATCATCGAGGAGGGTGATTTCACGCCCATCGAGGCCCTGAAGATATCCAACCAGGACATTATCGACTACCTCGGTGGGCTCCCACAGGCCAAGATCCACTGCTCGGTGATGGGCGCGGAGGCTCTCGAAGCCGCGATCTTCAACTGGGCCCAGAAGCGCGGCGTCGACCTCGCCGACCTGGGCATTGACATCCGCCGCGAGGAGCAGGAGGAGGGGCGCCTCGTCTGCACCTGCTTTGGCCTCACCGAGCCCTACATCCTGCGCAAGATCGAGGAGCTCGAGCTGCGGTCCATTCCCGAAATCACCAACGCCATCAAGGCGGGCGGCGCCTGTATGTCATGCCACCACCAACCGGGCGGTCTGCAGGACCTGCTGCTCAAGGTCTGGGGCAAGCAGTCCACTTCTTTTACCCAGCTGCCGGTGCTTCCGATGGCGCGCGAGGCCCTGGCGCAACCACCACAGGAGATGTCGCCCTTCAAGTTCGCCAAGCTCGTCGAACACGTCGTCGACGAGTATGTTCGCCCGCAGCTCGCCAAGGACGGCGGTGACATCGAGATCGTCGACATCAAGGACACCGTCGTCTACGGCCGCTTCCTGGGGGCGTGCTCGGACTGCGCCGGCAGCAGCCGTACCCTCAAGATGATGGTCGAGCAGGCCCTGAAAGACCGCGTGGATCAAAGAATCCGGGTCGTTCAGGTCTGATTCTTTTTTTCCGCGTGCGCCTGGCGGGCGCCCGCGGAAGAAAAGAAGACAGGGAAAGAGAAAGAAAACGGGCGCCGGAGGATTCGTGGCAGTCATTTATCTCGACAACAACGCGACGACGCAGGTGGCGCCAGAGGTGGTCGAGGCCATCACGCCCTACCTCACTGGTGAGTATTTCAATCCGAGCTCCATGTACGACGCCGCCCGCGGACCGGCCGACGCTGTCAGCGCCGCACGCCGGAGGATCGCGAAGCTGCTCGGTAACGCACGTCCGAACGAGATCCTCTTCACCTCCTGCGCCACCGAGAGCAACAACACCGCCGTCTTCGGCACCGTCGCCGCCAACCCCGACCGCCGCCACGTCATTACCACCAGCGTCGAGCATCCGGCCATCCACAACGTCGCCCAGGATCTCGAACGGCGGGGCTTCGATGTCGACTTCCTGCCGGTGGACAGCGAGGGCCGCCTGGACGTCACCGACTTCGTGCACGCACTCCGTCCCGACACCCTTTTGGTCTCGGTGATGCTTGCCAACAATGAGACTGGCGTGATCTTCCCGGTCGAGGAGATGGCCCGGATCACCAAGGAGACCGACCCGGGGATCGTCTTCCACACCGACGCCACCCAGGGCGTCGGCAAGCTGCCTATCGACCTCCGCGGCAGCTTTCAAAATGTAGACCTGCTCTCCTTTTCCGGCCATAAGCTGCATGCTCCGAAGGGCATCGGCGCCCTCTATATCCGCCGCGGCACGCCCTGCCGACCGTTCATGCTCGGAGGCCACCAGGAGGACGGGCGCCGCGCCGGCACTGAGAACGTGGCCTTCATCGTCGGCCTCGCGCGAGCGCTCGAGCTGGCGGTCGAGCGCCACGAGGGGGACGAGGGTCGCATCGTCGCCATGCGCGACCGGCTGCAGCGTGAGCTCGAAAACCGTATTCCCTACCTCCAGGTCAACGGCGGCGCCGCACCGCGTCTGATAAACACCCTCAACGTCGCCTGCCACTTCATCGAGGGCGAGGGCATCCTTTTCCAGCTTTCGGCCCACGGGATCTGCGCCTCCTCGGGCTCGGCATGCACCTCGGGCTCCCTGGAGCCCTCGCACGTCCTGCGTGCAATGAAGATCCCTTTCTCCGCGATCCACGGCTCGGTTCGCTTCAGCCTCAGCCGCTACAACACCGAGGCCGAAATCGACCGGGTCATCGAGGTCTTTCCCGAGATCGTGGCGAGTCTGCGCCGTCTGTCGCCCTACTGGGATACGGGGCGCGATGCACCGACTCCCGAAGCCCTGGAGATGCTCGAAGCACCCGATATGCCGCAGGGTCATGCATAGCGCCCGTCCCGTGCCCGCCCTTGGATACCCACCTCGACCCTACGGTCCGACGCGGGTTTCCAAGAGGTAGGAGTGAATTTTTGACCTGGCGATGCTGAGTCTGAAGTCATCTGCATATCTTTCAGTGCTGGGGTTGACGCAACGACTCAAGGAAAGGGGACTTCAGCATTCTCTATCTCAGGGGAAAGCAGAAGTTCTTGGAGCGCTCCGCCAATCGGTTGGTCGCAAGTCTGCCATCTAACGAATCAGCCTCTCCCCAAGAACCCACCCCCTGAAATCAAGAGACAAGGTATTCCCTCTTCCACCTCTCGAAAACCCGTTGCGCGCAGCGCTCGGGTTTTCGAGGGCGGGCGGGTGGGGGGTGGGGGGCGGGAAAAATGCGACGAACGGCGAGACCGAAGGTCCGCGCCGCCCGCGCGCCGAAGGCGCGCAGAGGGCGAGGTCGGCGTGACCGACGAGCGCTTGCGCTCGGAGGGCGGGCCAACCGAGAACTCGTGCCGCGGACCCCGGGTCCGCGGCGGGCAGGCGCGGACCTGGACACAACCGCGGACACGGACGCAGAGGCGGAGGCGGATTCAGCTAAAGTACCGGTCATGAAAAGACCCGCTTTCCTCGCACTCGTTCTTTTGTTGGCAATCTCGATCCTCGCGGCCGACGAAAATCTCGATGACTGGCTCACGGTCGCCGAGCGTTCGGACTTCCGTGCCACCTCGAGCTATTCCCAGACGATGGACTACCTGCACCGGCTGGAGGCGGTGGCGCCGGAGCTGATCCGGGTCACCGATTTCGGGCGATCGGCGCAGGGACGTCTGTTGCCGCTGGTGATCGTGTCCGCTGACGGCGCCTTTACGCCACAGGCGGCGGCAGCCACCGGCAAACCGGTTCTGCTCCTTCAGAGCTGCATCCATCCCGGTGAGGTCGATGGCAAGGACGCCACCCTGATGATCCTTCGCGACATCGCGCTCGGGCGAAAGCCGGAGCTGGCGGAGGCCGGGATCCTGCTCTTTGCACCAATCTACAACGCCGACGGCCATGAGAAGGTGTCTCCCTACAACCGCTCGAACCAAGATGGGCCGATTGAAGGAACGGGGTACCGCGCCACCGCAAACGGCATCAACCTGAATCGCGATTTCCTGCGTCTGACCAGCCCGGAGGCCAGGGCCATGGCGCGACTCGTATCGACCTGGAACCCCCATCTGCACGTGGACAACCACGTCACCAACGGCTCCGATCACGCGTGGGTGCTGACCTGGCTTGTGGCTGAGGCGCCCCAGCTCGACCCAGCCGTCGACGCCTGGGTTCGCGAGAGCCTGCCGAAGGTCCTCGAAAAAACAGAGGCTGCGGGCCACCCCAACGGACCCTATGTGAGCCTGGTCTCCGGGTCCGATCCCACCAAAGGCATGATCTGGGACGTCGCCCAGCCACGCTACTCATCCGGGTACTTTCCACTTCGCAACCGGGTGTCGATCCTGATCGAAATGCACGCCCACAAGCCCTTTCGCGATCGGGTGCTGGCCAACCGAACATTCATGGAGGAGCTGATCCTGGAGGCCGGTCGCTCGGGCAAGGAGCTGGTTCGCGCCGTCGAAGCCGCGGACGCCCGGATCACCGCCCTCGGACGCGCCGATGCCGAGCCGTCAAACGTGGTGATGCGCTGGAGCGTCGCTGAGGAGGGCGACACCCTCACCTGGCCCACCTACGAGTGGACGGTCAAGGACTCGGTTGCACTCGGCGGTCAGCGCATCGAGTACCACCCGGGTTCCATCCGCGAGGTGGAGCTCTCGTGGCGTCACACGCCGGTCGCCGAGTTGGCGCTAGCCCGGCCCCGCGGCTACATCGTCCTCGCCGGCTGGCCGCAGATCGAGGTGGTGGTAGCGGGCCACGGCCTCCAAGCCCTCCGCCTGACCGCGGACGCCGAGCTCGAGGTCGAGACCATCCGCCTCTCGGACCCGAAGCTGGCGACCTTCCCCTATCAGGGCACGGTAATGGTCGAGGACTTCACGGTGAGCAGGCAGATGGAGCGACGATCGATTCCAGCCGGGAGCCTTTGGATTCCCGCCAACCAACCGAACTTCGAAATCGCGGTCCAGCTCTTCGAGCCCGAGGCCCCCGACTCGCTGGTGCGCTGGGGGGCGGTGTCGTCGGTCTTCGAGCGCAAGATCTACGTCGGGACCGACGTGCTCGAGAAGCTCGCGCGCGAGATGTTGACCGACGACGCGATCCGGCGGGAATGGGAGGCCGCATTGGACGACGCCGAATTCGCCGCAAACCGACGCGCGCGCTACCTGTGGTGGTACCGCCGCACGCCCTACTGGGACGAGAGCGTGGGTCTCCTTCCGGTGTTTCGCGTGATGACGGTTTCGTCTGAGGTTCTCGAGCTCCGGAAAGCGCAGTGAGCTGGTTCCCCGGCGCCGCCGCTGCGGCCTGGGACCCCCTCGGGCGAGCGCTTCTCGATTATCACCGCGGCACGACCTCGGCGCAGATCGTCGTCCACAGCGACCTGTGGCAGGACGAGCCGACCCCGGTGGCGGAGTTCTATCGGCCCGAGGGCCAGGCGCTGCCGGAGATCGAGGTTCGCGCCCTCGGTCTTTGCCGCGGGCGGGTGCTCGATCTGGGCGCGGGCGCCGGACGGCACGCCCTGGATCTCCAGCGACGAGGTCTCGAGGTCGTGGCCCTCGACGTGGCGCAGGAAGCGGTCCAGGTGATGCGTGAGCGCGGGGTGCTGGACGCGCGCTGTGGAGATCTCGATACCGTCGCTGACGATCGCTTCGACACAATCCTGATGCTGATGCACGGCATCGGCCTGGTCGGGAACCTCCCGGGCCTGGCCCACTTCTTCGAGCACGCCCTCCGCCGCCTGACCGAGGGTGGTCAGATCCTGTGCGACTCGGCTGATCTCGAGCTTGTGATGAACCCGGAAGAGGCCGAGCTCGCTATCAAACGCGGCGACGACGACCGCTACCTCGGCGAGGTGGAGTTCCGGCTCTCCTACGGTCGGTTCCGAGGTGAGCCGTACCCCTGGCTCTTCGTCGACCCCCGCACTCTCAGCCGAGTGGCGGAGGCGGCCGTCCTGCGCAGCGAGGTGGTGGCCCGAGGCACCCGCGGCGCCTACCTCGCCTGCCTGATCCGGCGGTGAGCGGGTCCAGGAGCCCGTCCGTGGTACCATCCCTGCTTGTTCTTGGAACAACCGTTCCGACATCACACTGGAGAATTAGCTTGAAGAACGTCACACAGTATATCCTGCTGGTTGCTCTCCTCGGCCTGGCAGCGATGGCACCGGCCCAGGAGACCGCCCCGCCGACCGAGGACATCAACCCCGCTGTGCTCAAGGTCAACGACGACACCATCTACGCCGCCGAGATCAGTTGGGTCATGTCGAACATCGCCGGTCAGCTCGGTGGCAGGGACAACGTGCCCGACAACCAGCAACTCCTGCAGATGGCCACCCAACGGGTGGTGGAGCAAAAGCTCCTCGCCCAGGAGGCGCGACGCTTCGGAATCGAGCCGAATGAGGAGCGAGTGGCCACGATGCTCGAGACCGCAGAGCAACAGTCCGGCGGCCGCGAGGCCCTGGAGGCCAGCCTCGAGCGCAGGGGATCGAGCTACGAGCGGCTGGTTGCGACCCTCACCGAGATGGACCTGGTTCGAACCTTTGTCGAGGAGAAGATCAGCCCCACCATCCAGGTCTCCGACGAGGAGGTCTCGGCCTTCTACAACGACCATCCCGAAGTCTTCGTAGTTGGCGAACAGGTCCATGCACGCCACATCGTCTTCGCCGCCGCCGAGGGCGTCGACGCCGACACCGAAAAGAGCGCGAGAGAGAAGGCCGAGAAGGCGCACGCGCGGGCAGCTGCCGGCGAGGACTTCGCCTCACTCGCGCGCGAACTCTCCGAGGGCCCAACCGCCTCCAAAGGGGGAGACCTCGGCTTCTTCGCACGCGACCAGATGGTCCCTGTCTTCGCAGATGCCGCGTTCGCTCTCGAGGCGGGCGAAATATCCGGCGTAGTCCACACCTCCTTCGGTTTTCACGTGATCAAGGTCGAGGAGCGCCGCCCCTCGACGACCCAGCCAATCGAAGAGGCTTCGGCCAGAATCCGCACCCTCCTGGTGCAGCAGAAGACCGGTCAGTCGGTGGGCGCGGTGCTCGAATCCCTGACCGCGAACGCAACCATCGAACCCCTGATCACCAAGTCGCTACCGGCAGCGGAGGCAGCCGGGCCCGCGAGCGTTCCCGAGTAGGGCCTA
>DAOWFV010000071.1 GCA_030637805.1 Acidobacteriota bacterium
GGATGATACAGGTCACAGGTCTCAGGTCTCAGGGCGCAAGGCGCAGGTCTCAGGGGCGCAAGGCGCAGGTCACAGGGCGCAAGGTGCAAGGTGCAAGGTGCAGGGCGCAGGTCGCAGGGCGCACCGAAATTGTCGACTGGACTTCTGCGATAACAGCAATTCTCCCCGGCGATTTCCGCTGGAAAGCGCCGGGGAGAATTGCTTGTGGTGCCCAGGCGCGGAATCGAACCACGGACACGCGGATTTTCCCCTTCGCTCCACGGCGCCTCGGAGGCGCCGCTCCACTCCGGGTCGTCCACTGCGCCATGTCTGTGAGGGGCAAGCCCCTCACACTCCCCTGTAGAGCAGCGGACTGAAAATCCACGATCGGATGCTGGAATCCTCCCTGGACCAAATATTTGCGGCGGGGCTCTCGGAAGAGCCCCGCCGCAAATATTTGGTGCCCAGGCGCGGAATCGAACCACGGACACGCGGATTTTCAGTCCGCTGCTCTACCGTCTGAGCTACCTGGGCACACCAGGTTCGAGCGTTATAACGCAGGGCTCATCGGCTGTCAACTTGGAGGGATCTGGCGGCGTGGTGGTCCAGCCCGCACATCTCACCGGGTGTCTACTGCGGACGACGATTCGCGGCGTCCCACAGTGCTTTTCGCGAAGCGTGCTCCTCGACGTAGTGCGGCTACGACTGCGTCGCCCGATTCGCGACAATCCCAGCGGATACTTGCGCTTCGCCGCCCTCGCTACGAAACCCGGTGAGATATGCGGGCTAGATCACCTTCGTGTCGGCCCGCGGATCTCGTACAATGCACGCCGTGGAGATAGTGAAGTTCTTCTTGCAGACCGGCTGGGTGGCAAAGTTCGTCCTCGTCATCTTGATTATCTTTTCCCTCGCCTCGTGGTCGGTGATCCTCGGCAAGTGGCGCGAGCTCGCCGCTGCACGGAACGCCTCGGAGAGGTTCCTCAAGGTCTTCCGCAAGGCCTCGCGCCTCAACGAGGCGGCGGAGACGGCCGTCCGTCAACGTTCCTCACCGCTGGCGGGGATGTTCCAGGCCGGCTACACGGAGCTCGAGGCCCAGATCCGGATCGCTCGTCGCGACACTGATCCGGAAACGCCCCTCAAGGTGAAGAGCATCGACGGCATTTCCCGCGCCCTCGAACGGGCGATGGGGGCTGAGCTCGAACGCCTGCAACGCGCTCTGCCGATGCTCGCCACGACCGCCAGCGTGACACCGTTCATCGGGTTGTTCGGCACTGTCTGGGGCATCATGAACGCCTTCCACGCGATCGGCATCACCGGCTCCGCCTCAATCATCACCGTCGCGCCGGGTATCGCCGAGGCACTGGTGAACACGGCTGCCGGCCTGCTTGCGGCGATTCCCGCCGTGGTGGCCTACAACCACCTCCTCGCCAAGGTGCGTATCATGCGCCGCCGCATGGAGGACTTTTCGTTGGAGTTCTTGAATCTCGTAGAACGAAACTTTACGTAGGTGGTGAATGGGAGCTTTCTGCCTTTCCGATTCTTCTTTTTTCGGCCTCGGGATTCCGGCGCCGGCCGTCAACGATCCCGGAGATCGCTCACCCGGAATCTCGAGGCCGAAAAAAGAACAAGGGGATAGATGATGGCAGGCAAAGTGCAGGACGATCTCGGAGATCTCGCGGAGATCAACGTCACGCCCCTGGTGGACGTGATGCTGGTTCTGCTCATAATCTTCATGATCACCGCGCCGATGCTGGTCCAGGGCCTCAAGGTCAACCTGCCCAAACAGGACGCTCCGGCACTTAGCTCGAAGACCGAGGAGCCCCTTATCCTCACCCTCACGTCGGACCAGATCATCCTGCTCCGCGACGAGCCGGTGCACCTCAAGCTTCTTGCGGACCGGCTCGGCGCGCTGCTCGCCGGGAGCCCTCGGCCAGTCTACCTCAAGGCCGACGCGACCCTGCCTTACGGTTTCGTGATCCGCGTGCTCGCGGTGCTTGACCAGATTGGAGTCGAGCAGGTGGGCATGGTGACTGTCCCGGAGGATTGACCGGTGGACCCGGTCACTGAGGTTCTCATCGACCGCGAGCGCAGTCGACCGCGTCTGCTGCCGTGGGTCATCCTCGCCGTTTTTCTCCACGCGGGGGCAGCGGCTGCCACCTTCCTGGTCGGCCGCCAGACCGCCTCGCGCCCGGCGCAGCTTCCCGTCGTCGCGGTGAAGCTGGTACGGCCGGAGCCGGTCCGGAGACGCCCACCATCGCGCAGCCCTGCGGCCCGGTCGACGCCCGTGCCGCGGCCGACCGAACCGTCGCCGATCGCGGAACCTGAGCCCAGCGCCGTTCCCACGGCTCCGCCGGCGGAGTCCGAGAGCCCGAGCGCCGACGCCATGCCTGCTGCCGACTCCTCCGCAACACCGGCGCCCACCCCCCCCCCTGCGCCCGCAAGCTCAGGAGGGCGGGGACTCTCCGTCGGCGAGACTAACGGCGGCGGCATCCCGGGCATCCCGACCGACTTTCATTTCACCTACTACGTCGAGCGCATGCTTGCACTCATCGAGTCCCGCTGGTACAAGCCGGCGGCACCCGGCGATACCCGCGCCAGGGTGGGTTTTCAGATCCTCCGCGATGGGCGCATCGAGGCCATCCGGCTCGAGGAGAGCTCGGGAGTTCCCACCTTCGACCGCGCGGCACTACGCGCCCTCTATGCCGCCAACCCGCTGCCGCCGCTGCCTCCGGCCTACGGCAAGTCCAGCCTCACGGTTCACCTGAGTTTCACGGAGTAGCCCATGACCCTTCTTCGGAACGTGCTAATCGCAACCACCGTTATCACCACCCTCGCCACCCAGAACACGGTGGCCCAGGACGAGCTCTACCTCGAGATCACGCAGCCCGGGCTGCGGCGGGTGGCGGTGGCGGCGCCGCCCTTGATGGTGCTGCCCGGGACACCGGCCGAAGCGGCCAAGGTGTTCCAGGAGACCCTCGACAACGACCTCGCTGCGGCGGCGCCGCTCGCAGTCGTAGACCAGCGTCTGTACGCTTTGGTGGAGGACGACCCCCGGCCGGACGTCCTCAACCAGCGCTGGCGGTCGATCGGCGCCCAGTTCCTGCTCACCGGCACAGTCGTGCGGGCCGGCGGTCAGCTGGTGGTCGAGGCGCGTCTCGTGGATCTGGTCTCGGGGGAGTATGCGTTCGCCAAACGTTACCGCGCCGGCGTCACCGCCAGCCAGGTCGTCGCCCACACGCTCTCGAATGACATCGTCCAGGTCTTCACCGGGCGCCCCGGCCCCTTCCTTTCACGAATCGCCTTCATCTCCGATCGCTCCGGCACGTCTGAAATCTGGGTCATGGACTGGGACGGCGCCAACCCCACGCAACTGACCAAACACGGCGCCATCGCCCTCGCGCCCATCTGGTCGCCGGACGGCAAGCATCTGGTCTTCACCTCCTTTCTGCGTGGCTCGCCCGCCCTCTTCCTGCTCACGCCTCAGGAGGGCTACCTTCGCCTGCTCTGGGACAAGGGCGGGGTCAACTCCTCGGCAACCTTCTCTCCCAACGGCAAAAATATCGCCTTCGCCTCCGCCCACGACGGCAATACCGATATCTTCGTGATGCCCCTCGAAGGGGGGGAACCGCGCCGGTTGACCACTGCCCGCGGCATCGATACCCAGCCCGCGTGGGCGCCCAACGGCCGCCAGATAGCCTTCACTTCCACCCGCTCCGGCTCCCCGCAGATCTACCTGATGGATGCCGACGGCTCGAATGTGCGCCGCCTGAGCTTCGACGGGACCTTCCACGATGAGGCCACTTGGACCCACGACGGCACCCGTATCGCCTGCACGACCAAGGTGGGAGGCCGCTTTCAGATCGCCACCATTGATACCATCACCGGCCAGCAGACGGTGATCCCTGCACCGGGCAACAATGAGACGCCCTGCTTCTCCCCGGACGGCTCCATGATCGCCTTTGTTTCGGACCGTACCGGTTCCCCGCAAATTTTCATCACAGACGCCGACGGCGTTCCTCATCAGCTCACGAGCGAAGGGAAGAACCATTCCGCGACGTGGACGGGGGCGTCGAAGTAGAGCGACTACCGAATCGCAGGTTCATTCCTGAGGTTCGATGCTGGATTCTAGATGCTGGATGCTCGATACTGGTTACTCGATACTCGATACTCGATGCTCGATGCTCGATGCTGGATGCTGGATGCTGGATGCTCGATACTGGATACTCGATACTCGACACGACGAGAGCATCAATTTGCGAGACGCCTTGTCAAGGGGTGGGTGGCTGGATCGAGTATCGAGAATCCAGTATCGAGTAACGGGTGGGCGGGCGGATCGAGA